>NZ_JBEZFT010000016.1:0-103991 GCF_040649595.1 Kribbella sp. NPDC048915
CGATTCGAACATGTGTTCTAGTGTAGGTCACGGGATGGTCACGCGCAAATCGGTTTCGGGGTTGATTTGCCTTGTATAGAAGGGGTTTCACGCTTTCGGGAGGTGCGGCTGCGGGTCGAGGGTGGTGGGTGCGCTCGGGGTGGGCACGGTGGACGATCGTCGGGCCAGGGCCAGGGCCAGGCCAGGGCCAGGGCCAGGGCCAGGGCCAGGGCCAGGGGGTATCCCTAAGGGTTTCGTCAAGCGGTGGCTGGTGTGGGGTGTTGGTAGAGGGGTGCCGGTGCGGAGCATGGCGTGGAGGACGTCGACTCGGCGGCGGGCGAGGCAGATGGGGGCGGCGTTGTGTTCCTTGCCTTGGGCTCGTTTGCGGTCGTAGTAGGCCCTGGAGGTTGGGTCGGACAGGGCGGCGAACGCGGCGGGGAAGAACGCTCGTTTAAGTTGTTTGTTGCCGCTGCGGCTGGGGTGTTCGCCGCGGATGGAGGTGCCGGAGCGTCGGGTGACGGGAGCGACGCCTGCGTAGGCGGCGAGGTGTCCGGGGGGAGGCGGTGCCGTCGCCGACTTCGAGCAGGATACGGGCTCCGGTCCTGACGCCGATGCCGGGGATCGAGGTCAGGACCTTGGCAAGAGGGTGTGCATCGAGCATCTCCTCGATCTGCCGTGCGGCGTCGGCTCGCTGGGTCAGCAGGCCGCTCAGTGTCGTTGCCAGCTGAGGCAAGACGAGTTCGGCTGCACGGGTGCCGGGCACTGTGACGGTCTGCTCGGTCAGGGCCTGCTGGATGGCCTCGACGAGCTTGTCGTAGGAGCGTGGGGCGCGGGTCTTGGTGGCGGTGACGAGCTGGCGCCGGGTTGCGCCGGCCAGTCCCTGGGGTCCACCGAACCGGGCGAGGAGCTCGAGGACGGCGGGGTGCTGGATCTTGGGGCCCAGGACACGCTCCAGGGCCGGGTGGACTTGGGTGAGCAGGCCCTGTGGATGGCGGCGATGCGGTTGCTGCCCCGGGTGACCTCACCGGCCAGATCGTCGTCGAATCCGACAATGACGTGCAGATCGGCCAGCGCCTCGTCGCCGGTGTCGACCCGGCGTAGCGTGTGCGGCATCGACCGCGCGGCCTCCGCGATCACGTAGGCGTCGCGCGCGTCGGTCTTGGCGTTGCCCGGGTGCAGGTCCGCAATGCGCCGCATCGCCAGCCCGGGCAGATAAGCCACATCGATGTCCAGGTCGCGCGCGACGGTGACCGCGAGTGCGCCGATCGAAGCCAGCTGGTCGACCACCACCAACACACGGCCGTGCGCCGTCAGCCGTTGCAGGAGGTCGCGGATCCTGGCCTCTGCCTGCGGGAGCGGCTTGTCACGCAGCCGCATCCCGTCAGGTGCGAGACCGCACGCGTGGTGCTCTTCCTTGCCGACTCCAGACCGAGGAACACGCCGTACTCCGGGCGACTCACATCCATCCCTTCCCCTCACCGCGACTGGCCGACAAGTCAGGCGAAGGATGCCGGCACCCACGTTACGAAGAGACCTGCCCGACCGGGCGGCCCTGTCCCTATCAGCGGTCAACCAACGCCACCAGACCCCGGCGACAACACCCCCGGATCATGCACACGACAGGGGCAGTCAGTCATACCGAGTCCGGCGACCAGGAGCCATGCTTCAAGGCCCACGAAAGAAGGTAACGGGGAAGGGCCAGTGCCAGGCGGTCAGGGAGCGCGGCCAGGGCCAGGGCGAGGCGCGGATGCGGTTCGGAGATGGCGCGAGTTCGGTGGCACCCCGGTCGTAGGACGGCGCCGCTGCGCGGCGGACGCCGCGGTGCGAGTTGAGTGGTGGGAGTTGAGTGGTGCGAGTTGAGGAGTGCGAGCGTGCCAGCTCGGCCGGTCAGGCCGGTGGCTCACCGCAGGTGCTCCCCGCCCTACAACCATCTCGCCCAGCCGCCGAAACCGTGGCTAGCTAGCCGCGGGCGTCGTACAGGACGGGGTTGAGCGGGGACTGCGGGACCTCGCCGGGTTGGGTGCCGGGCATCCAGCCGGCCAGGTCGGCCTGCTGGGGCTTGTTGACGGGTTCGGCCGCGCGGATGTCGGCGTCGAGGTAGATGATCGTCATCACGCGACGGGGTTCGGCTGCGTGGTTCGGACCCGCGTGGTGGAAGGTCCAACCGCGGTGGAACGACGCGTCGCCGAGCGCGAACGGTTCGACGACTTCTTCGAAGTTCTGCCGCGCCACGGCCTTCTTCAGTTCCTCCTCGGACTCGTCGGAGATCGGGAGGTCGCGACCGAAGGCGAAGTTGTGGCTGCCGCGGGCGAAGGCGAGCGGGCCCATCTCCCGCGGGGTCTCCTGCAACGGCAGCCAGACCGTCACGCAGCGATCCGAGGACAGCGGCCAGTAGTACTGGTCTGCGTGCCACGGGGTGATGCCGCCACCGGGCTCCTTGTAGAGCGCCTGGTCGTGATAGAGCCGTACGGCGTGTACGCCGAGCAGCTGCGCCGCGATACCGGCCAGGCGGCGCGAGAACACGAGCTCCTTCACCAGGTCGTTCTGCTGCCACAGGTTGGTGACCTGGAGGAACGCCTTGCCGTACGTGTCGCGCTTCTCGAGCGGGAGGTGCTGGGTGTTCAGCCGGATCACTTCGGAGGTGATGGTCGGCTCGTACTTCGCGATGGTCTCGGGGCTGAGTACGCCGGACAGGTGCGCAAACCCGTCGCGGTTGAAATCGGCGGTGGCGGTCGGCGGCAGGCCGTCGTACGGCTGATCCAGCTCGGCGGGCGTGAGGTCGGTCGTCGTCATGCGTTCACGATTCCAACTCTGCGAGGCCGCGTGCTACGCCAGTGATGTCCAGTTCTGGTACTCAGTTGTCTGTTACAACGTCCGCTTAGGATGGCCGGATGAAGCCGCGCTACGAACGGCCCGGTGTCCCGGGTGGGACGACGTTCACCTGTTTCACGCGGCGGGACAAGGCGTTCGGCTTCGCGTGGCATTTCCATCAGGAGTACGAGCTGACACTGATCACCGTTGGCTCCGGGACGAGGTACGTGGGTACCAGTGTGGAGGGGTACCTGCCGGGAGATCTCGTGCTGCTCGGACCTGAGTTGCCGCATACGTACGCTTCTGGCGAGCGGTCCGAGGCCGCGGTGACGCAGTTCCGGCACGACTTTCTCGGTGCGGGATTCTTCGATCTGCCGCAGTTCGCCGCGATCCGGAGCATGCTGAACGAGTCGGCGCGCGGGCTTTACTTCGGCGGTGCCCGGCAGGAACTGCGCGCGGAGATCGCGTCACTACCTCGCCTCGCGCCCGCTGTGCAGACCGTGCGGTTGCTCGGCGTACTGCAATGTCTCGCCGCCGACGGTGTGGCGTCCCCGATCACCGGTGCCGGGTACGCCGCCGCGCCGAGCAGCGCCGTACGCGATCGGGTCGACGTAGTGTGCCGGTACCTCCAGGAGGCGCACACCGAACCTGTTGTGCTCGACGAGGTCGCGGCGCTCGTGCACATGGCGCCGACGTCGTTCAGCCGGTTCTTCCGCCGGGCCATCGGCTGCACCCTCACCGACTACGTGAACCAGTTGCGCGTCGAGACCGCGTGCCGGCTGCTGACCACCACCGCGCTCCCGGTGACCGAGGTCGCGGCGCGTAGCGGCTACCGCAACCTGGCCAACTTCAACCGCCGGTTCCGCGAACTGAAGGCGATGCAGCCCAGTCAGTACCGCGCCGCCCACCAGGTCCAGCCGGTGAAGCCGGCGGGCCTGCGCTGAAAGCGTTTCGGCGTCTTCGGCGTGTACCCGAAACTCTTTGGCGTGGCCTCAGCGCATCTTGGCCGTGCTACCCGTCGACGACGACTTCACCGCGTCGTACTGTGCTCCTCCGGTACTGCCTCGGACCGGAAGGGGTACGGCGTGCGTCGGGTACTGGGTGTGGTCGCGGTGCTGTTGTTCGTCGGCACCGCGGTGCTGTTGTTCAGAGGTCCTCGGTTCGGCATCGAGGACGACGGTGAGGGCGCTGTCCGGGTTCGCTGCGGCTCGGCGATCGCGATCGGATGGCCGAGCGATCGGGCGTACCTGGACGACGAGTAGTACTCCTCGGGGTGGAGCGACGACGTGACCACCGATCGGGCCCTCGACGTCGAAGCGCGCCGCGGAATCGCGGCCGAATGCGCGGAGCGGCGCGATACCTACCTCGCCCTGGCCATCGGCGCCGCGACCGCCGCCAACCTGGCAGCCGTCGCGGCCGTCACCCGGCGCCGCCCGGACCGCACCAGTCGCCCGAGCGGCCCAATCAGCACCCCGGCCTAGGTACACCGGCCCTGTAGGCGGATGGCGCACTCGGCGGCGACGGCGATGGCGAGGGTTTCCGCGGTGTCGGTGTCGAGTTCGGGGACCAGGTGGTGGATGGTGCCCCCGGCGTGCAGGTCGGGGGCGGTGATGCGCTGCGCCGTGGCGAGTTGTGGTGCGTGCTCGGTGTCGCGGTACACGATCGCGCTGGCGCCTTCCGGTGGCAGCGGCGCCAGCCAGGCGTGTTCGGCCGCGATCACGGTCGTTGCCGGGAGCAACGCCAGCGCGCCGCCACCGGTGCCCTGACCGAGCAGGACCGACAGCGTCGGCACGGTCAGCGTCGTCATCGTCGAGATGCACAACGCGATCTCCCCGGCCAGGCCGCCTTCCTCGGCCGCGACGGAGAGTTCGGCGCCCGGCGTGTCGATGACGGTGACCAGCGGAAGCCCGATGCTCTGCGCGAGATTCATCCCGCGGCGCGCTTGGCGCAGCGCGGCAGGTCCGAGTGGCTTGGTCTGCGAGCGGTCCTGGCCGACCAGCACACACGGCTGCCCGTCCAGCCGGGTGAGCGCGACGAGCACGGCGGCATCGGGCTCGGTGAGCCGGACGGTTCCGGTGGCGCCGTAGCGCAGCAGGTCGCGCACGCCGGCGCGCTCCGGTCGGCGGGTACGCAGCACTGACGTCCAGGCGTCGGTCGGACCGGCAGCGCCCGTACGACGAGGCAGTGTTGCGGGCACCGGCGGATCGACGAGCACACCGAGCGCGCGGTCGAGGAGGAACGGGAGATCGCCTGTCTCGACGACGCCGTCGATCACCCCGTGCGCCGCAAGATTCTCGGCGGTTTGTACGCCGGTCGGGAACGGCTCGCCGTACAACGCCTCGTACACCTTCGGCCCGAGGAATCCGACCAGCGCACCGGGCTCGGCGACCGTGACATGGCCGAGCGAACCCCACGACGCGAACACACCGCCGGTGGTCGGATGCCGCAGATGCACCAGGTAGGGGAGTCCGGCCGCGCGGTGGTCCATCAGCGCCTTCGAGATCGTGATCATCTCGACGAACGCCGGCGCACCTTCCTGCATCCGGGTACCGCCGGACGCGGTCGAGGCGACGATCGGCAGTCGCTCGGCCGTGGCCCGGCGTACTGCCGACGTGATGCGTTGCGCGGCGACCCGCCCGATCGACCCGGCCAGAAAGGCGAACTCGCTGACCAGTACGGCGACCTGCCGTCCGCGAACCGTACCGCGGCCGGTGATCACCGACTCGTCCGTGCCCGCACGCTCCGCGGCCCGGCGCAACTGCTCCTGATAGCTGCCGTCCGCAGACTGCGTACCCGGCAGGTCCCACGACTCGAAGGACCCGTTGTCGAGGACGGCGTCGATCAGTCCGTGCGCGCTCATGCGTTCAGCCAGGCCCGGATCGCGGCGCCGTGCTCGTCGAGCGTCGGCGGCGGGCGATGGTCACCGCGCGTCGTTTCGCGGCTCCCGTCGAAGAACCGCAGCGGCGGCCCGGGCAGCCGCAGCGGTCCGAGCGTGGAGTGGTCGACGTCGATCAGCAGGCCCTGACTCGCGGTCTGGTCCCAGGTGTAGACCTCGTCGAGACTCCGCACCCGCCCGGCCGGAATCCCGGCGCCGTCGAGTTTCGCGAGCAGGTCCGCACTGGTCAGATCGGCGAACGCGGTCTCGATCACCTCGATCAGCCGCTGCCGATGCGCCACCCGATCCGCGTTCGTCGTCAGGCCGTCGGTGTCGATCCCGAAGGCCGCCGTGAACCGCTCCCAGAGCCCTTGGCTGCCAACCGCGATCTGCACCGCACCGTCGGCACAGTGGAACAGCCCGTACGGCGCGATCGACGGATGATGGTTGCCCTGGGCCACTCCGACCTCACCGGCCACCGTGTACCGCGTGCCCTGGAACGCATGCACGCCGACGATGGCCGCGAGCAACGACGTACGGACGATGGACCCGGCGCCCGTCCTGGACCGTTCGTGCAGGGCCGCCACGACGCCGTACGCGCCGTACATCCCGGCCAGTAGGTCGCCGATCGGTACGCCGACCCGCTGCGGATCGTCGGGTCCGGACCCGGTCAGTGACATCAGTCCTGCCTCGCCCTGGGCGATCTGGTCGTAGCCGGCCCGGCCGCCTTCCGGACCGTCGTGGCCGAACCCGGTGATCGACAGCACGACCAGGCGGGGATTGCGTTCCCGCAACAACTCGAGGCCGAGACCGAGCCGGTCGAGCACACCGGTACGGAAGTTCTCCACCAGCACGTCGGCGCGGTCGATCAGCCGCAGCACCACGTCCCGGTCGGCGTCGTCCTTCAGGTCGAGCGTGATCGATTCCTTGTTCCGGTTGGCGGACAGGAAGTACGTCGACTCGTCGCCGGCAAACGGCGGGCCCCAGCCACGGGTGTCGTCGCCCCGGCCGGGAGCCTCCACCTTGATCACGCGCGCCCCGAGGTCGCCGAGCATCATCGTCGCGTGCGGCCCGGCGAGAGCCCTCGACAGGTCGACGACGAGCACGCCGTCCAGCGGTCCGGTCATCGGGTCACCATCCCGGCAGGACCAGCGCGGCCCACACCAGCAGCGGTCCGACGACCACCACGACCACGCTGTAGGTGAGGATCTGCTGGTAGTACACGGGTTCGGTGATGGTGTCCGGCCGGTTCGCCAGCATCAGCGCGCCGTTCGTGGAGAACGGGCTGACGTCGACGATGGTCGACGCGACCGCGAGCGCCGCGACGAACAGGCCGGCACTGATCCCGCCGTTGGCGATCAGCGGTACGGCGATCGGGATGATCACCGGCAGCAATGCGGTGGACGACGCGAACGCGGACACCACACCACCGACGTAGCACAGCACCAGGGCACCGATCACCGCCGCGCCCAGGCCGGCGGCCCAGTTCCCGACGAACGTCGGCGCACCCGACTCGGTCAGGATCGCGGCGTACGTGCTCACCCCGGCGACCAGCAGGACGGTCGGCCAGGCCACCTGCTTGACCGCGTCCTTGTGCTCGCTCGGCGACAGCATCGCGAGGATGACGGCGGCGGTGATCGCGACGAACCCGATGTTCTTGTCGAACACCAGCGCCACCACGGCTACGCCGACGAAGGCGACCAGCGTGAGCATCTGGTCCCGGCGGACGCCGCGGGCCAACGTGCCGGTCGGCGCCGACGCACCGGTGCCGCGGGCCGTGACGGTCGCGCCGCCGTGGTGCAACTCCTCGGACAGGGAGCCGCCGGAGTCGAGGTCGTCGGCGCGCCGGCTGATCAACTTCCGGCCGCCGAACAGCACGAACAGGATCGTCGCCATCACCAGGTTGACGACGAGGCTGGACAGGAACACGGTCATCTCGCTGGAGGGCAGGTTCGCGTCCTCCATCACCGAGTTGGTGATCGTGCCGTAGATGCTGATCGGGGAGAACCCGCCGCCCTGGGCGCCGTGCACGACGAACATGCCCATCATCAGCGGGTTGATCTTGTACCGCGCGGCGAAGCCGAGCGCGATCGGGCCGATGATCGCGCAGGCGGCCGGGCTGGCGGCGCCGATCGCGGTCAGCAGCGCGGTGACCGCGAACATCACCCACGGGATCAGCGCGACCCGGCCGCCGACGGCCCGGACCGCGCTCTGGACTATCAGGTCCACGGTGCCGTTGTTCTTGGCGATCGCGAACAGATAGGTGACGCCGATGAGCGTGAGGATGAGATCGCCGCTGACGCCGGCCAGGATCTCCTTCTCGCTCAGGTCCAACGCGTACATGCCGACCAGCCACGCCGCGACGTACGCGAGCGCACCCATGTTGATCGGCAGGACCGTACCGATGACGAACAGCGCGACGAGCGCCAGGATCGCGACCCATTCTGGTCCCATGACGACCTGCTTCCGGGCGGGGGAACGGAGAAGACCACCGGGGCCGGTGGCTCAGTGGCCTAGCCAATAGCCCAATGGGCCAGTTGTCAATAAGCTGGGCCCCATGGAGTCGCCGCCAGCTCGTCCCACGCCACCCCGACCGGTCCTGCGCTCCCGCCTCTACGAGCAGGTCGCCGACCAGATCAGCACCTGGATCGCCGAGAACGGGCTCGCTCCCGGTGATCGGCTGCCGCCCGAGCGCGAGCTCGCGCAGCGGCTGGGGGTCAGCCGCGCGACGCTGAGCCAGGCGCTGGTCGCGCTCGAGGTGATCGGCGCGGTCGTGGTCCGGCACGGGGACGGCACCGTGCTCACCGAGCGCGCCCGGACCGCCCCGGTGATCGAGGCGATCCGCGCGCACGCCGATCGGCTGCCCGAGATCATCGAGGCCCGCGACGCGCTCGAGACGAAGCTGGCCGCGCTGGCCGCGTCCCGCCGTACCGAGGAGGACGTGGCCGCGATCCGATCGGCGCTCGACGCGATGGAGCGCGACATCGAGGCCGGCGGCCGCGGTGTCGAGGGTGACGAGGCGTTCCACGGCGCGGTCACCGCGGCGGCCCGATCGGAGCTGCTGGCGCAGATGATGACCGCCATCCACGACCTGATCCGGGAGACCCGGCTGGAGTCACTGTCCCAGCCCGGCCGGCCGCGGGAGTCGCTCGCTGGGCACCGGAAGGTCGCCGACGCGATCGCCGACGGTGATCCGGAAGGCGCCGCCCAGGCCATGCACGAACACGTGATGCTGGTTTCGGACGTCGCGCTGCTGCGAGACAGGACGTGACCGGAGCGGAGCACCTGGCGATCATCGCGGCGGGACTCGGTGCCGGTGTGCTCACCTCCACCGTCGGGGTCGCGTCGCTGGTGAGCTTTCCGGCGCTGATCGCGCTCGGGATCCCGCCGGTGGTGGCGAACGCGTCGAACACGATCGGTCTGCTGCCCGGCGCGCTGAGCGGCTCGTTCGGGTACCGGCGCGAGCTGCGCGAGGTGTCCCGGCCGACGACGATCGCGGTGGTGCTGACGTGTGCGATCGGCGCGATCGGTGGCGCCGCACTGCTGCTCGCGTTGCCGCCCGGGGTGTTCGCGGCCGCCGCGCCGTGGCTGATCCTGTTCACCTGCCTGATCGTCGGCGTCCAGCCGTGGATCTCCCGCTGGCTGCGGTCCCGGCAGACCACACCGCAGGGGCTACGGACGACGATGACCCCGACGACGACGTTCTTCGCGGCGCTCACCGGCGTGTACGGCGGGTACTTCGGCGCTGGTGCCGGCGTGATGATGATGGCGGTGCTCGGCCTCGGCCTGGACCTCGAGCTGCGGGTCGTGAACGCGCTCAAGACCCTGTCGCTGCTGGCCGCGAACCTCGTCGCGAGCGTCATCTTCGTCTTCATCGCCGACCTGAACCCGACCGCGATCGTGCTGCTCGCGATCGGCTCGGTGGCCGGCGGGTACGTCGGGTCGCACATCGGCCGCCGGCTCCCGAGCACCCTGCTCCGCATCTTCATCGTGATCGCCGGTGTGACGGCCGCGGTCCTGATGATGCGCTAGCG
Source organism: Kribbella sp. NPDC048915 (assembly GCF_040649595.1). Classification (NCBI taxonomy): domain Bacteria; kingdom Bacillati; phylum Actinomycetota; class Actinomycetes; order Propionibacteriales; family Kribbellaceae; genus Kribbella; species Kribbella sp. NPDC048915. The sequence goes on from NZ_JBEZFT010000016.1 coordinate 9,700, forward strand.
CGACCCTGGTACGAATGGTCGTCATGGTCCAGGGGAGCGAGTGTGGGTGACGTGCTGGTGGCTCTTCGCGGTCGGCTGGTGGTTTCGTGCCAGGCGTACGCGGGCGAGCCGATGAACTCACCGGAGACCTTGCGAGCGGTGGCGGAGGCGGTTGCCGCGGGCGGCGCCGCAGGGCTCCGTGCACAGGGGATCCGCGAGCTCGCCGCCATCCGTACGGCGGTCGCGCTGCCGCTGATCGGTTTGTGGAAGGACGGCCACGACGACGTGTTCATCACGCCGACACTCGATCATGCGCTCGCGGTCGCCGAGGCCGGCGCGGACATCGTCGCGATCGACGGTACGCGCCGCCCGCGCCCGGACCGCCGTACTCTCGCCGCCACGATCGCGGCGATCCACGATCGCACCGGGAAACTCGTGATGGCCGACTGCTCCACCTTCGCCGAAGGTGTCGCGGCCGCGGAGGCAGGCGCCGACCTGATCGGTACGACGCTCGCGGGCTACACGCCGTACACGACGAAAGGCGACGGTCCCGACCTCGACCTGGTCGCGCGCCTGGCTGCCGCCGTGGACACCCCGATCGCGGCCGAAGGCCGGATCCACACACCCGCGCAAGCAGCCGAAGCCCTCCAGGCCGGCGCCTGGACCGTCGTGGTCGGCACCGCGATCACCCACCCGACAACGATCACCAGCTGGTTCGTCAACGCCTTGAAATAAGGGGTTTCGTCAGCGCGTGACCCGATCGACGCGATGGCCGGTCTGGTCGAAGATGTGGATGCGGGACGTGTCGACGGCGAGGTGGACACGGGAGCCGCGGGCGAGTTCGGTGTCGACCGGGAGTTCGACGACGAGATCAGCGCGGCGGTGCGACGCGACCAGTGGCTCGAGCGGGGGAGTGGCCGAGGCGCGGCCGAGGCGGCGGCGGATCCGCGCGACGAGTCTGCGGTCGCCCGCGTAGTTGACCGGCGTCGCGACCGGGCGGCCGATCCGGTCCGGGTCGACGACCTCGATACCGCATTGGATGAACGCGATCGACTGCTGCCCGTGGAACTCGAACGCGTGGATCGTGCCGGCCACCTGATTGGGCGCGTCCTCGGTGGTGATCAGCCGGAAAGCGTTCGACCGGGCGCCGACGACCACCCGCACTCCGTCGTGGTGCCGCAGGATGAGCGAGCGGCGGTCGGTCGGATCGAGTCCGATCGCCTGCCCGCCGAAGTCGAGACAGACCCGATGATGGGCGCTGACCCGCACCGTGGCGGCGAGCAGATTGATCCGCGGCGTCCCGAGGAAGCCGGCCACGAACGCGGTCGCCGGATCGTTGTAGACCTGCGTCGGCGTGCCGACGTCCTCGATCCGGCCGTCCCGCATCACCGCGATCCGGTCGGCGAGCGTCAGCGCCTCGACCTGATCGTGGGTCACGTAGAGCGTGGTGACGTTCAGGTCGCGGGTCATCGCGCCGATCTCCTGCCGGAGTTCGGTGCGCATCGTCGCGTCGAGGTTCGACAGCGGCTCGTCGAGCAGGAAGACCTCCGGCTGACGGACCAGCGCGCGGCCGATCGCGACCCGTTGGCGCTGACCGCCCGACAACGTCCGCGGCATCCGGTCCAGGACGGATTCGATACTCAGCACCCGGGCAAGGCCGACCGCAGTCGATCCGGCCCGTACGTCGTCCTCACCGGCAACCTGGAGCGGGAACATGATGTTGCCCTGCACCGTCCGGTTCGGATACAAGGCCCCGGTCTGGAAGACCATCGCGACGCCGCGTTCGCGCGGCGCGAGGTTGGTGCCGTCGGTGCGGCCGAACCACACCGTTCCCGAGGTCACCGGCTCCAGGCCCGCAATCATCCGCAGCAGCGTGGTTTTCCCGCACCCCGACGGGCCGAGCAGGACCATGAACTCTCCGTCGGCGATCTCCAGTGAGAGGTCGTCGACGGCGAGGTGCTCACCGTCGTACACCTTCGACACCGCGTCGAGCCGGATCGCCGTCATGTACGCCTTATACGGGACCTACCGGCCCACCGGCAAGAACTGGACGCCGGGCAAAGTGATTGCACGCGGCAAGATCCAATACTTGACTGTTGCGTTAAGCAACCAGTTTGCCGTTGACGACGACGGCGACGGGCTCGCCGAGGCCGCCGGCGGTGTCGCGGCGCAGCTGCAGGAGGTCGGCGCGGGCACCGATTTCCAGACGGCCGCGGTCGGTCAGTCCGAGCAGCTTCGCGGGCGTGCTGGTCGCCATCGCGACGGCCGTTTCGAGCGGCAGGCCGCCGGGGCCGGTCGCCCACCGTAGGCAGTCGAGGAGCGAGGCGCCGCTGCCCGCCAGGTACGGCGTTCCCTGCAGGCGCAGGCTTCCGTCGGTACCCACGGTCACCGCGCCGCCGACCGCCGTCCGGTAGTCGCCGGGCGCGCAACCGGCCAGTGCCGCGGCATCGCTGGTGAGCACGCAGCGCTCCGGTCCCTTGGCGCGAACGAGGGCGCCGAACGTGTCCGGGGGCAGGTGCTGACCGTCCGCGATCAGGCACGCGGTCAGGTTGTCCTCGGTCAACTGCGGCCAGATCGGGTTGTGGTGTCGGTCGATCTGCGCCGGCAGACCGTTGCCGAGGTGAGTGCACAGCCGACCGCCCGCCGCGGCGAACGCGTGCACGTCGGCCGCGGTCGCCAGCGAATGCCCGACCGAGGGAATGACCCCGTGGGCCGCGAGACGGCGGGTGAACTCGGTCGCCCCGGTGCGTTCCGGTGCGAGTGTCATGATCTTGATCAGGCCGTCCGCCGCGGTCTGCCAACGGTCGAACTCGTCGGCGTCCGAATCCCGAATCACCGCCGGGTCGTGCGCGCCACGAGCACCTTCCGCGGACGAGATGTACGGACCTTCCAGATGCAGACCCGGTACGCCGTACGCCACCACCGGATCGGCCGCGCGCGCACCCGCGGCCCGCTGCACCAGGGTGGTCGTGGTCGCGTCGTCCGCGGAGATGATCGTTGGGCAGACCGTCGTCACGCCCTGCCGCCACAGCAACCGCACCAGGTCGGACAGCACGTCCGGCGCCGCGGCCGGGTCGTTCACGTCCAACCCGCCGTACCCGTTCAGCTGAATGTCCACCAGCCCTGGGATCAGCAGCACGTCCGGCGCCGACGGATGATCGACAACCTCCTCGATCCCCGCCGCCGAGAACCGCACCCGAACCCCACGCCCGTCCGCGGTCCGCCCTTCCAGGACCTCACTCATGACGTCAGCCTCTCAGGCCTCGAGCAGGTTGAGCGCCTGCGTGATCGAGGTGGCCACCGGCGCGCCCGTCGTCTGCAAGGAGTCTGGGGTCATGGCGCCGGTGGTGACGAGAACGCAGTGGGTGCCGGCGGAGCGAGCAGCCTCCGCGTCGTCGACGACGTCGCCGATCAGGACGACGTCAGCCGGGTCGAGTTGCTGGGCGTCCAGATGGCGGATCAAGCTGTCGGCCTTCGAACCGCCGCCGACCTCGCCGGGCAGGCCGTCGATCCGGGTGAAGTACGACGTCAGACCGTACTGCTCGACGGTCGGCGTCAGGCGGGCGTGGAACCACATCGACAGCAGCGACTGGGTCCGTCCGGACGCGGCGCAGGCCCGGAGCGCGTCGAGGGCGTCCGCGGCGAGCTCACACGTGTGCAGGATCTCGTCGTACCGGTCGTGGTAGAGCTTGTCGACCTGCGCCCACTCCGTGTCGTCGAGCCGCCGCCCGAGGATCTGCTCGTACGACAGCCGCATCGGGCGCGCGTACGCCGCCTGCCACTCGGCCCAGGTCAGCTCGCCCCGGCCGAATCCGGCACAAACTCCGTTGACGGCGGCCAGGACGGCGTGATTGTCATTGAGCAGCGTCCCGTTCCAGTCCCACACCACATGCTTCACCGGGCCACTGTAAACACAATCGTCCGACCGAAAGGCCACCAGTGCAGGAATTCCGCCATGCGGCCGACGTCGCCGAAAGTTTCCACGCCGACGTGGTCGCGCCCCTGCTCGGCGACATCGGCTACGCGGCCGGACTGCTCGGCTGGGGCTCCGACGTACTCGGGTACGACACCGCGCGGTCGATGGACCACGGCTGGGGTCCGCGTCTCGTCGTCCTGGTGGACGCCGATCAGGTGGAGCGAGTACGCAAGGCTGTCGACGACGGCTTGCCGGACGAGTACGCCGGCTACCCGGTGCGCTTCGGCTGGGACGCATACGCGCCGCGGCACCACGTCACGGTCGCGACATTGGGGGAGTGGCTGCGCGACCACCTCGGCTTCGACGCGTCGCAGGGCATCACCACCGCCGACTGGCTGGTCACCCCGCAGCAGCTGATCCTCGGCGTCGTCGCCGGCCGGGTGTACGCCGACGACGGCCGCCTGGCACCGGTCCGCGACGCCTTCGCCTGGTACCCGGACCAGCTCTGGCGCTGGATGCTGGCCTGCCAGTGGTCGCGCATCGCGCAGGAGGAGCCGTTCGTGCAGCGCACCCACGAGGTGGGCGACGAGCTCGGCTCACGGATCCTGACCGCTCGGCTGGTCCGCGACGTGATGCGGCTGGCGCTGCTCCAGGCGCGGACCTACGCGCCGTACAGCAAGTGGCTCGGTACCGCGTTCGCGCGGCTCGGTCATCCGGACGGGCTCGACGTCGCACTCGCCGACGCGATCGCCGCCGACACCTACGCCGAACGAGAGCGCGCACTCGTCACGGCGTACGAACTGATTGCCCGGCGCCACAATGCGCTCGGCATCACTCCCGAGGTGGAACCGACGCCGCGAGAGTTCCACGAGCGGCCCGCGCAGGTGCTCGGCGCGGAGCGATTCGCCGAGGCCTGCTTGGCCACGGTGACCGATGAAGGCCTGACGAAACTGAGTCTGATCGGCGCGATTGACCAGTCCGTGGACAATACCGACGTGCTGAGCAGTACGGCGGCGTTCCGGCGGCTGATTTCTGTCTATGGTTGAGCGATGACCCTCGCCAGGCATGTCATCAGCTCTGTCACCACCCAACAGATCCGCTACGACTACCTGCGGACGATCGGCCGGAACTCGTTCCTCGGCAGCCACGGCAACGGCGGCATCGACACGGTGTACGTCGTTGAGACCGACCGCGGCGCGCGCGGTTGGGGCCTCGCGCTGTCCGACGGAAATCCCGGTCAACTCGTCGGCCGCAAGGTCGAGGAACTGATCGACCCCGAGCGCGGCATCATCGACCCGGCTACCGAGTTCCTCGACTACCCGCTGCACGATCTGGCGGCGCGGATCCTCGACGTCCCGGTGTACGCGATGCTCGGCGGTGCCGGCTCGCCGAAGGTGCGCGCCTACAGCGGCGCGATCTACTTCGATGACGTCGACGGCGGCCTGGACGCGATCCGCGCGAACCTGGCCCAGGACCACGCGTTCGGGTTCCGCGACTTCAAGCTGAAGATCGGCCGCGGCCACCGCTGGATGGGCGCGCAGGAGGGCCTGCGGCGCGACATCGAGGTCACCCGGCTGACCCGCGAGCTGTACCCGGACGCGGGGATCCTTGTCGACGGCAACGACGGCTTCAGCGTGAACGGCGTGGTCGAGTACCTGGACGCCGTCGCGGACTGTGACCTGTACTGGATCGAGGAGATGTTCTCCGAGCGCCGCCCGGACCTGGAGGCGCTCCGCGACCACCTGGAAACCCTGGCGAACCGCCCGAAGGTGGCCGACGGTGAGTACGACCCGAACGTCGGCCACGTGCTCCAACTCGCCCGCGACGGCCTGATCGACGTGGCCCTGATGGACGTCATCGGCCACGGCCTCACCGCCTGGCGCCGGACCATGCCCGAACTGGCCGCCGAGGCCTCACCGCACGCGTGGGGCCAGCCGCTCAAGACCTTGTACGCCGCGCACCTCGCGGCCGGCCTGGGTAAAACCCCGATCGTCGAAGGCGTGCCCGGCCCCGGCTACTACCCGCTCGAGGACGGCCACATCATCCTGTCCGATCGCCCCGGCTTCGGCCTCGAACTCGAGGACCTGCCGCGCGCCTGACTCAGGCGTCGTCGCGGGTCAGGCGTTTCGTGTACTCCGCGACCTGCCGCAACGACTCCTCGTCGGCCCACGACCACTGCGGTGCCGGGGTCGACGGGCCGTCGTACGGCAGGTCCGCGTAGTGCGCCTGCAGCTCGGCCAGCTGCGCGGTTAGCGCCGCGCGGGTCTCGGCGTACGCCGGGTCGTCGGCCACGTTGACGAGCTCCTCGGGATCCTTGCGCAGGTCGTACAGCTCCCACTCGGACTCGAACAGCCGGTCCGACGACCCCGGTACGCCGAGGCCGGCGCCGTAGTAATGGATGAGCTTGTAGTCCTTGGTGCGGATGCCGTAGTGCGCCGGAGCGTGGTGGATCGGGTCGTCGTGCTCCCAGTACCGGTAGTAGATCGCCGTCGGCCAGTCCGGCACGTCCTCACCACGCAGGACCGGCAGGAAGCTGCGGCCCTGGGACGTCGGCAGCACCGTCGACGCGTCCAGCCCGGCCATGTCCAGGAAGGTCGCGGCGAAGTCCACGTTGGTCACCATCGCGTCGCAGGTGCCGCCGGCCGGGATCACCGACGGCCAGCGGATCAGCATCGGCATCTGCAGCGACTCGTCGAACATCAGCCGCTTGTCGAACCAGCCGTGGTCGCCGAGGAAGAAGCCCTGGTCGGAGGTGTAGACGACGATCGTGTCGTCGCCGATCCCTTCCTCGTCGATGGCGTCGAGCAGCCGCCCGACGTTGTCGTCGATCGACTGCACGGTCTGCAGATAGTCCCGTAGGTACCGCTGGTACTTCCAGCGCATCCGCTCCACGCGGTTCTGCGGACCGCGGAGCTCCTCCGGAAGCTCCTCGCCGAGCTCGTCGGCGCCCAGGTCGTCCGCGACGGACATCCGGACGCCGCGGACCGCCTGGCTCCGGGTGCTGTGGTCGTCGAACAGCGTGCTGGGCTCCGGGATCGAACCGACCGGGTAGAGGTGTTTGTGCTTCTCGTCCGGCACCCACGGGCGGTGCGGCGCCTTGTGATGCACCAGCAGCAGGAACGGCCGGTCCCCGTCGCGCTGCCGGATCCAGTCGATGCTCTGGTCGGTGACGATGTCGGTCGCGTACCCGGACACCCGCTCCGGGCCGTCCGGGCCGAGCATCAGCGGGTCGACGTACTCGCCCTGGCCGGGGAAGACCCGCCAGGCGTCGAAGTGCCGCGGCGCCGACTCCGGCCGCTCACCGAGGTGCCACTTGCCGAACAGCGCGGTCTGGTAGCCGGCGTCCTTCAGCACCTCCGCGAACGTCGGCACCCGGTAGTCGATCTCGGTGAAGATCGAGGCGACGCCGTTCACGTGGCTGTACGTGCCGGTGAGGATCGAGGCGCGCGACGGCGAGCAGATCGAGTTCGTGCAGTACGTCGCGTCCATCCGGACCCCGTCGCGCGCCAGCCGGTCCAGGTGCGGCGTGCTGTTCAACCGGTGGCCGCTGCGGTCGCTGTACGCCGAGATGGCGTGTGCGGCGTGGTCGTCGGACATCACGAAAACGATGTTCGGGGTCGGCATTCCTCCACCCTAGTCACCCGGCGTCCGAATCTGGACAACGGTTACCACCCGCTGGTCCGTGGGCGTAGGTTCTGCGGTTATGGCAATGTTCGACCTTTCCCTCGACAAGCTCCGCGAGTACCGGCCCGAGGTGGCCGCGCCCGCCGACCTGGTCGACTTCTGGCGCCGCTCGATCGAGAAGGCGCGCACCGACGAGTTGTCCGCCACGTTCACCGAGATCGACAACAAGCTCGCGGTGATCGACACCTACGACGTGACGTACGCCGGGTTCGGCGGCAGCCCGGTCAAGGGCTGGCTGCATGTCCCGGCCGGCGCCGACGGTCCGTTGCCGACGGTCGTCCAGTACCACGGCTACAGCGGCGGCCGCGGGCTGCCGCACGCGAACACGCTCTGGGCGCAGGCCGGGTACGCGCAGTTCGTGATGGACACCCGCGGCCAGGGCTACAGCGCGGGCGGTTTCGAGAGCACGGCGGACGACACGCCGTACGCCGGTCTCAACCACACGCCGGGGTTCATGACGCTGGGAATCACCGACCCCGAGACCTACTACTACCGCCGCGTCTACATCGACGCCGTGCGGGCTCTCGAGGCGGCGCGGGTCTCGCCGTTCGTTGATCCGGGCAAGCTGATCGTCACCGGCGGCAGCCAGGGCGGCGGCATCTCGATCGCCGCGGCCGGTCTCGCGCCGCTGGCCGGTATCGACCTGCTGGGCTGCGCTCCCGACGTACCGTTCCTGTGCCATTTCCAGCGGGCGCTGCAGATCACCGACAAAGAGCCGTACCAGGAGATCACCCGGTACCTGAAGGGTTTCCGCCAGGACGTCGACGCCGCGCTCAGCACGCTGAGCTACTTCGACGGCGTGAACCTGGGCCGGCTCGCCACGGTTCCGGCGCTGTTCTCGGTGGCGTTGATGGACGCGACCTGCCCGCCGTCGACGGTGTTCGCGGCGTACAACCACTGGGGCAGCGACGAGAAGGAGATCGAGGTCTACCAGTACAACGAGCACGAGGGCGGTCAGACGTACCAGCAGCTCGCGCAGCTGGAGTGGTTCGCGAAGGTGTTCGAGGCCGCGGGCAAGTAGTCGCCCGGTAATCGTCTCCTCCGCGGAGTGTGTGTCGCGGGCGGCTACTGTGGTGAGCATGCTGGGACTACGCGCGGGCATCCGGGCCTGCCTGTTCGATCTGGATGGCGTGCTCACCGACACCGCCGCGGTGCACGCGGCCGCGTGGAAGGAGATGTTCGACGAGTTCCTGCGCGACTATGCGGCGCAGCACGGGATCCCGTTCGTACCCTTCGACGCGCGGGCGGAGTACGACGCGTACGTCGACGGCAAGCCGCGGCCCGACGGCGTCCGGGACTTCCTCGCCGCGCGCGGCATCACGCTTCCGGACGGGACGCCCGAGGATCCGCCGTCCGCGCTGACGGTGAACGGCCTCGGCAACCGCAAGAACGAGGCGGTCCAGCGCCGGATCCGGACCGACGGCGTGGAGGTGTTCGAGGGCTCCCGGCAGTACCTGAAGGCCGCCGAGGCGGCCGGTCTGCGGCGGGCCGTGGTGTCGTCGAGCGCGAACACCCGGGAGGTGCTCGACGTCACGGGTCTGGCGCAGTATGTCGAGCTGATCGTCGACGGGGTGACGATCCGGACCGAGGGCCTGAAGGGGAAGCCGGCACCGGACACGTTCCTGGCCGCGGCCAAGGGCTTCGGTGTCGACCCGTCCGAGGCCGCCGTCTTCGAAGACGCGCTGGCAGGTGTGGCGGCCGGCCGTTCGGGGCACTTCGGGCAGGTGATCGGTGTGGACCGCGTCGGTCAGGCGGCCGAACTGAAGGCGCACGGCGCCGATGTCGTCGTGCAGGATCTGGCCGAGCTGCTGTCGGCGGAGGTGACGGGCGAATGATCGATCGAGGTCACCACCCGATCGAGCCGTGGCGGCTCCGGGAGACGCGGCTGGCGCTCGACAAGCTCGGCCAGGCGGAGTCGCTGTTCGCGCTGTCGAACGGACACATCGGCCTGCGCGGCAACCTCGACGAAGGCGAGCCGTACGCGATCCCCGGTACGTACCTGAACTCGTTCTACGAGCAGCGTCCGCTGCCGTACGCCGAGGCCGGCTACGGCTACCCGGAGTCCGGGCAGACGCTCGTCGACGTCACCAACGGCAAGCTGATCCGGCTGCTGGTCGACGACTCGCCGTTCGACATCCGCTACGGCTACCTGACCAAGCACGAGCGCTCGCTGGACTTCCGGACCGGCATCCTCGAGCGGGACGTGGACTGGACGTCACCGGGCGGCAAGCGGATCAGGGTCCGCAGCCGGCGGCTGGTGTCGCTGACCCAGCGGGCGGTGGCGGCGATCGAGTATGTCGTCGAGGCCGTCGACCAGCCGGCCCGCTTCGTCGTGCAGTCCGAGCTCGTCGCGAACGAGGCCCAGCCGAAGCTCTCCGAGGACCCGCGCGTCGCGGCCGTCCTGGAGAACCCATTGCGGGCGGTCAGCCACGACGGCGGCGAACACGGGACGGTCCTGCTGCACCGCACGACGCGGAGCCAGTTGCTGATGGCCGCCGCGATGTCGCACGAGGTGGAGACCTCGGTCCGGTACGCGATGGACCAGGACGTCCGCGACGACTGGGCGCGGACCACGGTGATCTGCCAGCTGCAGCCGGGGGAGAGCCTGCGGGTGGTGAAGTATCTGGCCTACGGGTGGTCGAGTCTGCGCTCGGAGACCGCGATCCGCGACCAGGTTGCGGCCGCGCTCGCGAGCGCCCGGTTCTCCGGGTGGGACGGGCTGACCAAGCAGCAGGCCGAGTTCCTCGACGACTTCTGGGACGGCGCCGACGTCGAGGTGCACGGTCATCCGGAGCTGCAGCAGGCGGTCCGGTTCGCGTTGTTCCACATCCTGCAGGCGGGTGCCCGCGCCGAGCGCCGCGCGATCCCGTCGAAGGGCCTGACCGGCGCCGGGTACGACGGGCACACGTTCTGGGACACCGAGGGCTTCGTGCTGCCGGTGCTGACATACACGATGCCGGGCGCTGCCGCGGACGCGTTGCGCTGGCGGCATTCGACGCTCGAGCTGGCCAAGCAACGCGCTGCGGAGCTCGGCTTCCGCGGCGCGGCCTTCCCCTGGCGGACCATCCGTGGTCAGGAGTGTTCCGGGTACTGGCCGGCTGGTACGGCGGCGTTCCACATCAACGCGGACATCGCCGAGGCCGTGATGCGCTACTACCGCGCGACCGCCGACGACGACTTCCTCGACGAGGTCGGTCTCGAGCTGCTGGTCGAAACCGCGCGGCTGTGGATGTCACTCGGCCACCACGACCGGCAGGGCCGCTGGCATCTGCCCGGCGTCACCGGCCCGGACGAGTACAGCGCCGTTGCCGACGACAACGTTTTCACCAACCTGATGGCGGCCCGCAACCTGAAGTACGCCGCCGAGGTCGCCGCGCAGCTTCCGGTCCGAGCACGCGAGCTGGGCGTCGGCAGCGAGGAAGAGGCGAGCTGGCGGGACGCGGCCGCTGCCGTGTACATCCCGTACGACGAGGAGCTCGGCGTCCACCCGCAGGCCGAGGGCTTCACCGGGTACGCCGTCTGGGACTTCGAGGCGTACCGCGACAGGTACCCGCTGATGCTGCATGCGCCGTACTTCCAGCTGTATCGCACGCAGGTGGTGAAGCAGGCCGATCTGATGCTGGCGACGTATTGGTGCGGTGCTGCGTTCACGGGCGAAGAGAAGGCGCGGAACTTCGATTACTACGAGCGGCTGACGGTGCGGGACTCGTCGCTGTCGGCGTGCGTGCAGGCCGTGATGGCGGCCGAGGTCGGGCACCTGGACCTGGCCTACGACTATGCCTACGAGGCCGCCCTGATCGACATGCGCAACCTGCACCACAACACCCGGGACGGCCTGCACATGGCGTCGCTCGGCGGTGCCTGGAGCGCCTTCGTGGCCGGCTTCGGCGGGTTGCGGGAGACGGACGGCTGCTTGTCGTTCGATCCGGCGTTGCCGGCCGGGCTGGCCGGACTGACCTTCTCGGTGCGTTGGCGCAACGTCCGGCTCCGGGTCGAGATCGACCCGCAGTCGGTGAAGTACTCGGTGCACGACGGGCCGGACGCCGCGATCACCTTGCGGCACGCGGGCGAGAACATCACGGTCCGCGCGGACCGGCCCGTGGTCCGCACCCTGGAGAAGCGCCGTCCCCTGCTGCCGCGGCCACCGCAGCCGCCGGGCCGCGAACCACGCCCGGCGATGGCCATCAACCTCGAGAGCTGAGCACCGGACCCGGATCCGATCCTGGATCAGGGGAGGGTGGTGATGGTGTAGAGCCGGCTGTTCGGTGCCAGGCGGGGGGCGCGGTCGAGTTCGCGGAGGACTGTGGCGCCGAGTCGCTCGGCCGCCTGGGCGTCGCCACGGAGCAGTTGCCGGTAGCCGTTGCGGCACGGGGTCCCGACGCGCAGCGCCCCGGCGTACAGCTCGATGTCCGGCAGTCCGGCGTTGGCCTTGAGCACGTCCAGCATGCCCTTCGCACAGCGGATCAGCGTGGGCTGGGTGCGGGCGACGCTGTTGGTCTGGAGCAGCTGGTCGGCGAGCGCCTTGGTGACGAGGTACTCCGCGCTCGACTGCCGATCCTGCAGATAGCGGACGGTCGCGATCTCGTCGGCGCTGTCGGTGAGCGCGCAGAGCGCCCACTGCGGCGGCAGCGCGACCACCTGCGACCCGGGAACGTACGGCGGGAGGTCCTCGATCTTCGTGCCGCTGTTGTTCAGCGCGATCAGCGCGGCCCGCGACGCCGCGTCCTTCGGGTTCGCGTGCGGCGCGGCGATCAGGCGGGTCGTGAAGCGCGCGTCCGGGAGGACCACGACCGTCAGGCTGCCGGTGTTCTTCAGCAGCAACGAGCTCCGGCTCGGATCGGTGCTGAGGGTCAGCTGCACGCCGTCGGCCTCGGCCTCGGGCGGCAGTTCCACCGTCGATTTCGCACAGTCGGTCGCGGCCTTCAGCGCCGGCTGCGGTGTCAGGATCGGCGTCGGCACCCCGGTGGACGGTGGGTCCACGGCCTCGGGTTCCGAGCATCCGGTGACGACCGAAAAGGTCAGTAACATCACCAATAATGCTGCACAGGGCCTGAGTGCCCGACCACGTACTGCCATGATTCTCCCCCTGAATCCCCCGAGCTCCAGGTCCCCACCCGCTCGGTCACTCACCGAATCTGCTTCCACCATACTGTCCGTGCGGGAGCATAGATTCGGATCGTGACCGTTCTTGAACTTTCCCAGCGGGACGCCCGCCGGCTCGCGGTGCGTGCTCAGCTGCTGACGAAGGAGCGTCCGGCCGACCTGTTCGAGGTCGTCCGCGGGCTGACCGCGGTCCAGCTCGACCAGACCGCGTACGTCGCGCCGAATGCGGATCTGGTCGCCTGGAGCCGGCTCGGCTCGGCGTACGACCCGGCCGAGCTGGCCGACGCGCTCGCGTCGCTGGAGCTGCTGGACTTCCGCGGGTTCGCGCGGTTGCCGGAGACGCTCAAACTGTTCCGCGCGGAGATGGCGGCCTGGCCGAGTGACGGTGAGCCGCTCGACTACCAGCAGTACCGTGCCGACTGGGTGCGGGCGAACGAGGGCTGCCGCGTCGACATCCTGGAGCGGCTGCGGCAGGACGGCCCGCTCCGGATGCGCGACCTGCCGGACACCTGTGTGCGGCCGTGGAAGTCGAGCGGCTGGACGAACAATCGCAACGTGTCGCAGCTGCTGGAGTTCATGGTGCAGCGCGGCGAGGTGGCGATCGCGGGCCGCGACGGCCGGGACCGGCTGTTCGATCTCGCCTCCCGGGTGTATCCGGACGATCCGCCGGTGCCGCTCGACGAAGCGAAACGGCTGCGGGACGCGCAGCGGCTGCGCTCGATGGGCGTGCTGCGCTCGAAAGGCCCGGCCTGCCCGGGGGAGCCGCTCGATGCCGGCGAGGCGGGGGAGCGGGCAGTGATCGAGGGGGTCCGCGGCGAGTGGCGCGTCGACCCGGAGCTGCTCGACCAGCCGTTCAGCGGCCGGACGGCGATCCTGTCACCGCTGGACCGGCTGGTGTACGACCGGAAACGGCTGCTGGAGATCTTCGACTTCGACTACCAGCTGGAGATGTACAAGCCGGCCGCGAAACGGCGCTGGGGGTACTTCGCGCTGCCGATCCTGCACAACGACCGCCTGGTCGGGAAGCTCGACGCGATGTCCGACCGCAAGGCCGGCGTCTTCCGGGTCACCGCGATCCACGAGGACGAGCCGTTCGCCAAGACGCTCGCGGCGGCGGTGCAGCGGGAGATCCGCGATCTCGCGCGCTGGCTGCGCCTGGAGCTGGTCCTCCCGTCGTAACACCGCCGCCGCGGTTCGAGGCCGGCCCGGCTACTTGGTCTGCTCGACGTGCACGATGTGCGCGTCGGGGCCGGGGAAGAACAGCGTCTCGGAGTCGGTGTCGCTCCAGTGCACGCGGTACGGCGGTGCGCCGCTGGGATCATGCACCTCGACGATCCGCCCCTCGCGCCGGTGCGCCATCAGGTGGCTGCTCTCCACCACGACCTGGTCGCCTGCTGCAGCTCTCATCGCATCCACCTCCTTCAACGGGTACAGCTCCAGTGTGCCGTGCCGATACGTCCAGCTTGAGCCAGCGCGCGGCGGTTGTCGATGGCCGATGCGGACGGTCCGACACGGGATCAACTTGACGCTGTGAAGTCGCCCTCCCTAGGTTTGTCGAAGCGCTTCGACAATTCGCTCAGAGAGGCTGTCCACGATGAAGTTCACCGACGGGTACTGGCAGCTTCGCGCGGGTCTCAGCCGGCTGCGACCGGCCGAGGTCGAGAGCGTGCAGGCGGGCGAGCGCGAGCTGACCGTGTTCGCGCCGGCCCAGCGGATCGAGCGGCGCGGCGACACCCTCAACCAGCCGCTGTTCACCGTGACGTTCAGCTCGCCGGCGCGCGGTGTGATCGGCGTGCGGATCGGTCACCACCTCGGCGGCCTGCCCGCGCGGCCGGCGTACCGGCTGACCACCGACGACGCGCATCCGGTGAAGATCGAGGTCGGCGCCGCCGAGGCCCGGCTGACGTCGGGCGAGCTGACCGTGGTGATCGCGCTCGAGGGACCGTGGAACGTGCGGTTCGAGCAGGACGGCCGGGAGTTGACGAACTCGGGCCCGCGCAGCGTCGGGCTGATCACCGACGCCGACGGCACGTCGTACGTGCACGAGCAACTGGCGCTCGGGGTCGGCGAGACGATCTACGGACTCGGGGAGCGGTTCGGGGCGTTCGTGAAGAACGGACAGGTCGTCGACAGCTGGAACGCCGACGGCGGGACGTCGAGCGAGCAGGCGTACAAGAACGTCCCGTTCTACCTGAGCAGCAAGGGGTACGGCGTGTTCGTCGACAACCCGGCGCACGTGTCGTTCGAGGTCGGCTCGGAGGTCACGTCCCGCAACCAGTTCAGCGTCGAAGGGCAGGAGCTGGCGTACTACGTCTTCGGCGGTCCGGCACCCAAGGACGTACTGCGTCGCTACACCGCGCTGACCGGACGGCCGGCGCGCGTACCGGCGTGGTCGATGGGACTGTGGCTGTCCACGTCGTTCACCACCGACTACACCGAGGAGACGACGAGCGCGTTCGTCGACGGGATGGCCGAACGGGAACTGCCGCTCAGCGTCTTCCACTTCGACTGCTTCTGGATGCGGCAGTTCCACTGGTGCGACTTCGTCTGGGACCCGGTGGCGTTCCCGGACCCGGCCGGCATGGTGCGCCGGCTGAAGGAGCGCGGGCTGCGCGTCAGCCTGTGGATCAACCCGTACATCGCGCAGCGTTCGGTGCTGTTCGAGGAGGGCCGGCGGCTCGGGCACCTGCTGAAGCGCCCGGACGGATCGGTCTGGCAGTGGGACCTGTGGCAGGCCGGGATGGCGATCGTGGACTTCACCAACCCGGACGCGACCGCCTGGTTCCGCTCGAAGCTACAGGCGCTGCTCGACATCGGCGTCGACTGCTTCAAGACCGACTTCGGCGAACGCATCCCGACCGATGTGGTCTGGTCGGACGGGTCCGACCCGCAGCGGATGCACAACTACTACGCGCAGCTCTACAACGCCGCCGTGTTCGATCTGCTCGAGGAGAACCGAGGGACCGGCGAGGCCGTGCTGTTCGCGCGCTCCGCGACAGCCGGCGGCCAGCAGTTCCCGGTGCACTGGGGCGGCGACTGCGAGTCGACGTTCGAGGCGATGGCGGAATCGCTGCGCGGCGGGCTGTCCTTGGCCTCGTCCGGCTTCGGTTACTGGAGTCACGACATCGGTGGCTTCGAAGGCACGCCGGATCCGGCGATCTTCAAGCGCTGGGTCGCGTTCGGGCTGCTCTCGTCGCACTCGCGGCTGCACGGCTCGTCGTCGTACCGGGTGCCGTGGGCCTTCGACGAGGAAGCGGTCGACGTACTGCGGAAGTTCACCAAGCTGAAGCTGTCGCTGATGCCGTACCTGATGGCGGCCGCCGACGAGGCGCATCGCGCCGGGGTGCCGATGATGCGGCCGATGCTGCTGGAGTTCCCGGACGATCCCGCGGTGGCGTATCTGGACCGCCAGTACCTGCTCGGCCCGGATCTGCTCGTCGCGCCGGTGCTGAGCCTCGACGGCGCGGTCTCGTTCTACCTCCCGCGCGGACGGTGGACGTCGCTGTTGACCGGTGAGGTGCTGAGCGGCCCGGCGTGGGTGCAGCAGACGCACGGATTCGACAGTGTGCCGCTGTTCGTGCGCGAGGGGGCGGTGCTCCCGATCGGCGCGGTCGGCGACCGGCCGGAGTACGACTGGGCGGACGGCGTCGAGCTGCGCTGGTACGAGCCATCGGACGGGCAGGTGGCGAGAGTGACCGTGCCGTCCCCGAACGGCGAGGTCGTCTTCGAGTTGGCGTACCGCGGTGGAGAGGTCGAGTCGCGCGTTCTCGAAGGCACCTGCGAGCGCTACACCGTCAAGCTTTCCAGCACGACGCCGGCCGCGGAGAACACCGCGTAGAGCGTGTGAACGCCGGCCTGCGCGGCGAGCTCACCCTTGACCGGGACGAGCTCGCCGCCCGGTGACACCGGGATGCTGCTCACCAGGTCGCCGTGCAGCGGGTCGTCCAGACGGAGCTCAATGGTGGCCGGGCTGTCACCACGGTTCGCGACCCACGCTGTGTACGACGTTCGCTCGATCGCCGTGTCGTCAAAGGCCAGCCATGCCTGAGGTTCGAGCGCGATCACCCCGTCGCCACGCTCGCGGGTTGCCGTCGTCAACGTGGTGGCGCACTGATCGTCGAAGCTCGTCGCGGCAAGCCGGGTCAGGGAACGCGGCGGAATCTGCTCACCGTGCACGTCGAGCGTCGCGGTCAGGCGCAGGTCCGTGCAGGAGCGGCCGACCATGACGCCGTGCCGGGCGGTCTCGACGCACCGCCGGTCCCGCGTCACGTCCCAGAAGCCGAAGTCGGACGCGGCGATCGTCAGTTCGACCTCGGTGCTCTCGCCCGGCGCGAGTGTCACGCGCCGGAAGCCGCGCAGTTGCCGCAACGGCTGCTTGACCCGCGACCGCAATTGACGCGTGTACAGCTGAACAACCTCGGTCCCGGTCCGGTCGCCGGTGTTCGTCAGCGTGAACGTGACCCGTACGTCGTCGGTGGCCGAGACCGAGGCGGTGTCCAGCCGCAGGTCGCCGTACGAGAAGGTTGTGTAGCTGAGGCCGTGGCCGAACGGGTAGAGCGGAGTGCCGCGGAAGTACAGGTACGTCGCGTCCGTCCCGATGATGTCGTAGTCGAACAGTTCGGGGAGGTCCGCGGCCGACTGGTACCAGGTCTGGGTGAGCCTTCCGACCGGGTCGTGGTCGCCGAAGAGGATGTCGGCGAGCGCGCGCCCGTACTCCTGCCCGCCGTGCGCGGACCACAGGATCGCGGGCAGGTGCTGCTGGGCCCAACCGATCGCATACGGGTAGCTGCTGCTCAGGACGAGCACCGTCCGCGGGTTCGCCGCGTGCACCTCGCGGATCAGCCGATCCTGCGCCGGCGGTAGCGCCAGTGTCTCCCGGTCCTCGGTCTCGCGGCCGTTCACCAGCGGATGGTTGCCTGCGACAACGACAACGGCGTCGGCCCGGGCGGCGAGCTCCGCGGCCGCTGCCGCGCCGTCGACCACGACGTCGAGCTCGAACGCCGTGCCCTGATCGCCCAGGCTCACTTCGCCCGTCGGAGCAACCTGGAGATGCCGGCCGCTGTGCAGATGCTGGATCAGGACCCCGTCCGCGGACGCGACCAGGCGGAACGTCTGCTTGACCTCCCAGCCGTTCGGTCCCGGCTGGTCGGCCACCAGTTCACCGTCGTCGGTGGCGGTCAGATGCTGACCGTTCCGCACCGAGCGCAGGGCCCACGCGTCGCCGCCCCAGTCGAACAGGTCGAACTCACCGGGGTCCGTGCTGGTCCGCAGTACGGCGTCGCCACCGACCGCGAGGTACGACGCCGTACCGGCGACTCGCAGTGTGATGCGATCGACGCCCTCGCAGTACTCGACCCGGTCGTTGCCCAGTCGTTCGGCGAGGCCGTCGCGCGCGGTGACCTGGTATGGCAGCGTGCCGGCGTACCAGTCCTCCGACAGCGTGCCCGCCAGCGGGCCGACCACGGCGACGCGCACACCCGGGTCGAGCGGCAGGAGCTGGTCCTCGTGTTTGAGCAGCACGATCGCCTGGCGGGCCGCGTCGTGGGCGAGCTCGCGGTGTGCCGGGCAGTTGACCAGCTCGGGTTCGAGCGCGCGGTACGGGTCGAGCTCGGGCGGGTCGAATTCGCCCAGCCGCAAGCGGATCGCCAGCACCCGCCGTACCGCCGTGTCGATGTCCGCCGGCGTGAGGAGACCGCGGTCGAGCGCCGCGCGCAACCGCTCGACGCTCGGCTCGGCGTTCGCACCGTCCTGGGTGAAACTGTCGACACCGGCCTTGAGGGCGGCGGCGTATGCGGACGGCTCGTCGGGCAGGAACTGCTGCAGACCGGACAGATTGGCCGGTGCGTACGCGTCGCTGACCACCAGGAGGTCGTCGGTCGTCCAGGTCCTGAGCGTGTCGTTGATGAGCGGGGTGAGGTGCGCGGGCCGTCCGTTCACCAGGTTGTACGACGGCATCACGGCGACCGCGGCGCCCGCCTCGATCGGTGCGCGGAAGGCCGGGAGCTCGTAGTCGTGCAGGACCCGCGGCGGCAGGTTGCTGGACGTCGTGCAGCGGTCGGTCTCGTTGTTGTAGGCAAGGAAGTGCTTCAGGGTCGGAGCGGTCTTCAGGTACGTCGGGTGGTCGCCGGCCAGACCACCGCCGTACGCGCCCGCGATCACGCCGGTCAGCCACGGATCCTCGGCGTACCCCTCCTCGTTGCGGCCCCACCGCGGGTCGCGCAGCGGGTTGACCACCGGCGCCCAGACGTTGAGGCCGACGCCCGCCGGGTCCTTGCGGTGGAACACCCGCACCTCGTCGCCGACGGCCGAGCCGACCGCGCGGACCAGCTCGGGGTGCCAGCTGGTGGCCAGGCCGATCGCCTGCGGGAACACGGTCGCGGGGCCGTGCCACGCCACGCCGTGCAGCGCTTCGGTGCCGGTCCGGAACGCCGCCACATCGAGCCGTGCGACCGGCGGCTGGTACTGGTGCAGGAACGCGAGCTTCTCGTCCGGGGTCATTCGGGCGAGCAGGTCGCCGATACGCTCACCGGCCGGCCGGGCGGGATCGCGGAACGCGGGGGAGGTCATCGGTGATCGACTCCAGGGGCTGGTGTCGAAGCGCTTCGACAGTAGGGCGTGAACAGAGGGTTGCATCCCGCACGCCCAGGGTCAAGACCTCGGGCGCGCGGGACAGGAAGCGTTTGCCGTCAGCGAGCCGGCAGCCGACCGCTGGTCAGCGGGGTGAGGGCGTGCGCGGCGGCGCCCAGGGGAGTGGCGGTGTGCGGGAAAGTGCCGGCTGCGACGCTGCAGCCGCCCGCATCCGGGGCGATGGTGGCATCGCGGAGCGCCCGCTCGACCGCGGGCAGCAGATGCTCGGCCAGCAGCGCGTAGGCGCCGCCGAGCAGGACGATCTCCGGGTTGAGGATGTTGACCAGCGCCGCGATGCCGTGGCCGAGATGTGTCCCGGCCTCGCCGAGCACCTTCGTCACCGCGGCGTCGTGGGCGGCGGCGCGCCGGATCAGTGTGTCGAGCTGGTGCTGCGGATCGTCCTCGACCGCGCCGTCGACGCGTTCCAGAATCGCCGGCAGGCTGGCGAGCGCTTCGAGGCAGCCGCGCCGTCCGCAACCGCACGCGGGACCGTCCGGCACCAGGCGCAGGTGGCCGATCTCGCCGACGTACCCGAGATGTCCCATGAGGCGGCGCCCGTCCACGACGACACCTGCGCCGACGCCGGTGTCACCGGAGATCTGGATCAGGTTGGGCGTCGCGGCGTACGGGCCGTAGAGCTGCTCGGCGACCACGCCCAGCGACGCGTCGTTGTCGACCGTGACCGGGATGCCCGGCCGCCCGACGGCCTTCTCGAGGTCGGCCCGCAGCGGTACGTCGCTCCAGCCGAGGCCGGCCGCGCGGACGACGGTGCCGTCGCGATCGACCAGCCCGGGGACCCCGACCGCGATGCCGAGCACCTGCCGTCCGGACGACTCGACGGTGGAGATCGCGCGGCGGGCGAGCGCGGCCAGTGCGGCGGTCGTCTTCGCGGGGCCCGCATCGATCCCTGGGCCGGCCCGGTGCCAGCGCAGCACCTGCTCGCCGGCCGTGTCGCAGGCCAGTGCGGTCAGGCCGCGGGCACTCACCTCGAGCCCGATCGTCGCGTACGCCGAGCCGTCGAGGACGAGCAGTGTCGCCGGCCGGCCGACGTGGTTCTGGGTCTGTTGCGTCTCGCGGACCAGGCGGCGCTCGAGCAACTCGCCGACGATGCTCGTGACGGTGGCCTTGTTCAGCCCGGTGCCGGTCGCGATCGCGGCCCGCGAGCACGGGGCCGCGCGGCGCAGGTGACCCAGCACCGCCGCCAGGTTGGTGGCGCGGATGTCGGTGTGGTCCGCGGTCTGTCTGCTCAAGGTCGTCCCCGTCGGAAGAAGCTGCTGGGTCAGTTCTACACCTTGCCGGGCTGTCGGCACCTGCGTTAATTTGTTTGGATACTAGCCCAACTAAGTCTAGGGGATGCGACGTGATCGGACCAGCGATCGGCGGGCCCAGCCGCCGGACCTTCATCTCCCTGCTCGGCGCCGGGGCGGCCGCGGCAGCGGGCGGGGTGACCCTGACCGGCTGCTCGAACGGCGGTTCGGGGTCGGCCACCACCGGCCGCGCCGAGACCGAGGACAAACTGGCCGGCCTGCTGCCGAAGTACATCCCGTACGAGTCGGTGCAGCCGGATCTGCCGGGGGAGAACGGCGCCTCGCCGGGCTTCTCGCGCTACCCGAGCGAACTGCAGCGCGCGGTGCCGGAGAAGATGGTGCCGAGCGGCAAGGAAGTCTCCGCGATGACGCCGTTGTGGAGCCCGTTGCCGCCCGGACTGGGCAACAACAGCTACTTCGACGCGAACAACGAACGGATCGGCGCGCCGATCCGGTTCAACATCCTGAACGGCAACGACTACGGCGACAAACTCGGCCCGATCCTGGCCGCCGGCAACGTGCCCGAGCTGCTCTGCATCCCGGGCTGGAACATCTCCGGCCTGACCCGGTTCGGCCAGGCCGTGGACAAGCTGTTCGAGGACCTCACGCCGTACCTGGCCGGCGACAAGGCGTCGGCGTACCCGATGCTGGCCAACCTGCCGACCCGCGCCTGGGCGTACGGCGTCTGGAACTCGCAGCTGAAGGCCGTCCCGTTCCCGTCCGAGGGCTTCCCGTGGGCGCTGTTCTACCGCAAGGACCTGTTCGACGAGCTGGGCGCGGAGGCGCCGAAGAACGCCGACGATCTGCTGGCCCTGGGCAAGCAACTGACCGACGCGAAGGCCGGCCGGTGGGCGTTCGGTTCCGTGTCGGACGAGGTGATTCGCGCGTTCGGGGCGCCGGGGAGCTGGCGCAAGGACCCCGACGGCAAGCTGATCAACAAGATCGAGACGCCGGAGTTCGAGGAGGCGGTGGCCTTCGTCCGGAAGCTGTTCCAAGCCGGGTACGTGCACCCTGAGGTGGTCGCGAACGCCGGAGCCGACCAGAACGCGTTGTTCGAGGGCGGAAAGATCCTGATCCGGCAGAACGGCCTGGGCGGGTGGCAGGAGTCGTTGCAGCGGCAGTTGGCGGTGAACCCGAAGTTCAACCCGCAGGCCGTACTGCCGTTCGCGCACGACGGCGGTACGCCGATCGTGTGGAGCGGGGAGCCGGCCGGCATCTTCACGTTCGTGAAGAAGGGCGTCGGTGCGGAGCGGGTGAAGGAGCTGCTCGGCGTCCTCAACTACACGTCGGCGCCGTTCGGCACCGAGGAGTACCAGATGTACATGTACGGCCAGGAGGGCAAGCACTACGTCAAGCAGCCGTCCGGGGCACCGAAGCTGACCGCGCTCGGGCAGAAGGAGGTCTCGCAGACCTACGTCTTCCTCGGCGGGCGGCCGACCGCGATCACCCAGAGCGAGTACCCGGGGTACGTCGAGGCGATGAGCGCCTGGCAGAACGCGGCCGCGAAGATGCGGGAGAAGAACCTGTTCGACGGGATCCGGGTCGAGCAGCCCGCGAAGATGGCGGGGCTCGCGCAGCCGTTCGACGACGCGCTGCAGGACATCTTCCGCGGCCGGCGGCCGGTCAGCGAGCTGAAGACCGCCGTCAAGCAGTGGCAGGACAACGGCGGCAACGAAGGCCGCGACTTCTACGCCAAGGTCCTCAGTGACAACGGTCGGTAAGGCGCCGGAGCCGACGCTCGAGGAGCGGGCCGGGGCGGCAGGTCAGTGCCCGGCCCGGGCCCGCCCCACCGCCGGGCGCCGGGCTCGGAGCGGGGGAATGGCGTTCCGGCATCGGCTGCGGCGGGACTGGCCGTTGCTGCTGATGGTCTTGCCGGTCGTGGTGCTGCTGGGGGTGTTCCACTACTTCCCGACGCTCGGGAACGTGATCGCGTTTCAGGACTACTCGCCGTACGCCGGGATTCGCGGCAGCGAGTTCATCGGGTTCGCGAACTTTCAGCGGATGTTCTCCGAACCGGCCTTCTGGCAGGCGGTCGCGAACACGCTCTCGATCACCGCGGTCCAGCTGATCTTCTTCTTCCCGATCCCGATCGCGCTGGCGCTGCTGCTCAACAGCGTGCTCTCGGCAAAGCTGCGCAACCTGATCCAGAGCGTCGTCTACCTCCCGCACTTCTTCTCCTGGGTCCTGGTCGTCTCGCTGTTCCAGCAGATGATCGGCGGCGCCGGCCTGCTTGCCCAGACATTGCGCGACAACGGCCAGCAGGCAGTCGACCTGATGACCAAACCCGACACGTTCATCCTGCTCGTCACCGCACAAGCCGTTTGGAAAGACGCCGGCTGGGGCATGATCGTGTTCCTCGCCGCGCTGTCCACCATCAACCCGGCGCTGTACGAAGCCGCGGCCGCCGACGGCGCGAATCGGTGGCGCCGGCTCTGGCACATCACGCTGCCCGGTCTGCGTCCGGTGATCGTCCTGCTGCTGATCCTCCGCCTGGGTGACGCGCTGACGGTCGGCTTCGAGCAGTTCATCCTGCAACGCAGCGCGGTCGGCGGCGGCGCCGCGGAGGTACTCGACACGTACGTCTACTACCAGGGCCTGCTGGTCGGCGACTTCGGCTACGGCGCGGCAGCCGGGCTGTTCAAGGGCGTCGTCGGTCTCGTCCTCGTCCTGGTGGCCAATCGCTTCGCGCACATGGTGGGCGAGCAGGGGGTGTATTCGCGCTCATGAGTGAACGAGCTGTCTGGGAAGAAGAACCCACCCTGATCGGCCGGTTCGGCAAACCGCTGGTCCTGGCTGCGATCGCGCTGGTGGTCGCGTTCCCGCTGTACGTCGTCGTGGTGACGAGCCTGTCCTCAACGGAGGCGGTCACCCGCGCGGGCGGTCTGGTCGTCGTACCCCGAGAGCTGACGATCGCGGCGTACGTGCAGCTGCTGTCCGGCGGTGTGGTGACCCGGGCGCTGCTGATCAGCGTCGTGATCACGCTGATCGGTACGGCGTTCAGCCTCGGGATCACCGTGCTGGCGGCGTACGGGCTGTCCCGCCCGGGGTCGCTGTTCCATCGGCCGTTGCTGTTCGTCGTGCTGCTGACGTTCCTGTTCGGACCGGGCATCATCCCGAGCTATCTGGTGGTGAACGCGCTCGGCCTGATCGACCACTACGCGTCGTTGATCCTGCCCGCCGCGGTGTCGGCGTTCAACCTGATCGTGATGCGGTCGTTCTTCATGGGCATCCCGGGTGAGCTGATCGACAGCGCCCGGATCGACGGCGCGGGGGAGTTCGCCATCCTCCGCCGGGTCGTGCTGCCACTGTCGAAGGCCGTGGTCGCGGTCGTCGGACTGTTCTACGCGGTCGGTTACTGGAACGCGTTCTTCAACGCGCTGCTCTACATCAACGACAACACCAAGTGGCCGTTGCAGATGGTGCTGCGGACGTACATCGTGCAGCAGCAGCCGCTGCCGACCGGAGCCGGCGGCGTGGCGACCGGTGTCGGCCTGGGGCTGCAGCCGGCGCCCGGGCTGGCGATCAAGATGGCGATCGTGGTGATCGCGATCGTGCCGGTGCTGCTGGTCTACCCGTTCATCCAGCGGCACTTCCAGAAGGGCGTGATCATCGGCGCAGTGAAAGGCTAGGGGCATGGATCTGTGGTACGGCGGCGACTACAACCCCGAGCAGTGGGATCCGGCGGTCTGGAAGGAGGACGTCGACCTGATGCGCCGGGCCGGCGTCAACCTCGTGACCGTCGGCGTCTTCTCGTGGTCGAGCCTCGAGCCCGCACCGGGCGAGTACACGTTCTCCTGGCTCGACCAGGTGCTGGAGCTGCTGCACGACGGCGGCGTCCGCGTGGACCTGGCGACGCCGACCGCGTCACCGCCACCGTGGTTCAGCCGGTTGCACCCGGAGGCGCTGCCGGTCACGCCCGACGGCGTGCGGCTGACGCACGGCAGTCGCGATACGTACTGCGCGTGCGCACCGGCGTACCGCGACGCGGCTCGGGGCATCACGGGCGCGCTGGCAGAGCGGTACGCCGACCACCCGGCACTCGCGATGTGGCACGTGCACAACGAGTACGGGACCACCTGCTACTGCTCGTTCGCGGCGGAGCGGTTCCGCGCGTGGCTGCGGTCGCGGTACGGATCGCTGGATCGGCTGAACGAGGCCTGGACGACCGCGTTCTGGAGCCAGGGGTACGCCGACTGGGCGGACATCGAACCGCCGCGCACGACCCAATATCTGGTGAATCCGACGCAGTACCTGGACTATCGCCGCTTCTGGTCGGACGAGTTGCTGGCCGCCTACCTCGAGCAGAAGGCAGAGATCCGGGCCCGCTCGGCGGCGCCGATCACGACGAACTTCGTGTTCGGCGGCTGGGTGCCGGTGAACCACGCGCGGTGGGCGGCCGCGGTCGATGTGGTTGCCATCGACCACTATCCGGACCGGGCCGACACCGGCGCCGAGGAACAGACTGCGTTCGGCGCAGACCTGGCCCGCGCGTGGGCCGGCGGGAAGCCGTGGCTGTTGATGGAGCAGGCCGCCGGCGGCCTGAACGACGGCCGGCGGTGGCACACCAAGGAGCCCGGCCGGATGGCGCGGCACAGCTTGTCGCACGTCGCCCGTGGCTCGAAGGGAGCGTTGTTCTTCCAGTGGCGCGCGTCGCGCGGCGGCGCGGAGATGTACCACTCGGCGATGGTTCCGCACGCGGGGCCGGACAGTGCGCGGTTCCGGGAGGTCGTGCAGCTCGGGTCCGAGCTGTCGCGTTTGACTGAGGTTGCCGAGAGCAACGTTGTTGCGGATGTCGCGATCCTGTGGGACGCGGAGTGCTGGTGGGCCATGCAGGGAACGCACCTGCCGTCGTCGGAGCTCGACTATCTCGCCGCCGTCCGGGCCGCACACCGGCATTTCTGGCGGGCGGACGTGACGGTGGATTTCGCGGCACCCGACGCGGACCTGTCGGCGTATCGCGTGGTCGTCGTGCCGTCGCTGTACCTGGTCTCCGACGAAGCGGCGGCCAACCTCGCGGGCTTTGTCGAGCGCGGCGGACAGCTCGTGGTCGGATACTTCAGCGGGATCGTGGATCCCGACGCCCGGGTCCGCCTGGGTGGGTACCCCGGTGCGTTCGCGGAGCTGCTCGGCGTCCGCGTCGAGGAGTTCTACCCGCTCGCCGATGGGGTCGCGCTGGCGTCGGGTGGGCGTGGGCGGCTGTGGAGCGAGGACGTCCAGGCCGTGTCGTGCGAGGTCGTCGACCGGTACGCCGGGGGAGTCCTGGACGGAAAGCCCGCGATCACGCGACGCCGAGTTGGTGCGGGTACGGCGTGGTACGTGTCGACCGAGTTGGACGATGCGACCGCCGCGAACCTCGTCGCTCAGCTGATCCAGTCTTCGGCAGCTGGCGAGGCCGTCGAGACAGTACGGCGGCGGGCGGGCGACACGACATGGACCTTTTACATCAACCACGGTGACGCCGAGGTCGTCGTACCGGCGGCGGGTGCCGAGTTGGTCACCGGAGCCACGGTGGCCGGTGAGCTCGCGATTCCCGGCGGTGGTTACGCGGTGGTGCGGGAGTCCTGAGGGCCGCTGCTGCCGCGGGCTGTCAGTGCCGGCGGCAGCAGGGTCAGGTCAGGTGCGGCCTCGGCGGCGGGCGCGGCGGCGAGCTTGGCGATCAGTGCTTCGACCGCCTGCTCGCCGATGCGTTCGGCCGGGATCGTCACCGAGGACAGCTGCGGGACCTGGCGCTCGGCGACGTCGTCCGCGCAGATCGCCACCAGTGACATGTCCTCGGGCACCCGGCGGCCGAGCCGGCGCAGGACGTCGAGGAGGGGGCCGATGATCGGCTCGTTCTGGACGACCAGTCCGGTGATGTCCGGGTGCTCGGCGAGCAACTGCTCGACCGTGTGCAGGACCGCGTCGAACGTGTGCTCGCAGGGCGTCTCCACGCCGAGGACACCGCGCCGCGCGGCCGCTTCGGTGAAGCCGGTGAGGGTGCGCTGCGCGAACCCGGTCTGCCGCTCGTACACGGCCGACGGCGTCCCGAGCAGCGCCAAGGATCGATGCCCCAGATCGGCCAGATGATCGACGCACGCCGCACCCGCACCGACGAAGTCGAGGTCGATGCAGGTCAGTCCGTCGGAGTCCTCCGGGTACCCGATCAGGACCGACGGCAGCGGCAGCTCGCGCAGAATCGGCACCCGCTCGTCGTGCAGTTCGACGTCCATCACCACCAGCGCGTCGACCAGCGAGCTCTGCGCGACCCGCTCCAGCCCGGCCGGTCCTTCGTCCGCGGTCAGCAGCAGGACGTCGTGGTCGAACCGGCGGGCCGTGGTGACGACCGCGCTGGCGAACTGCATCATCACCGGCACGTGCATGCCGGTCCGCAGCGGCATCACCAGCGCAAGGACGTTCGACCGCTGGCTGGCCAGGGCGCGGGCACTCGCGTTCGGCCGGTAGCCGAGCGCGCGGACGCTGCGCTGCACCCGCTCCCGGGTGTCAGGTGAGATCGTCCGCTTGCCGCTGAGCACATAGGACACCGTGCTGGTCGCCACCCCGGCGTGCCGGGCGACGTCCGCGATCGTGACCATCGTGCTTCTCCTCTTCCGTCGGCACCCCAGTTCTACCCCAGCCGAGGCGTTTGGCCCCAGCGACATTGCGGAGCTGACCGAGCCCGATGCCGAAGAAGACCAGCGCGAGCCCGAGCAGTTGCCGCCCGGTCAGCACGTCACCGGACCACAGCACGCCGAGCAGGACGCCGGTGACCGGGTTCAGCAGCCCGATCAGCCCGACGGTCGCGGCGGGCAGCCGACGCAGGCCCGCGAACCAGGCTGTGAATGCCAGTGCGGTCGCGACGAGTCCGACGTACCCGAAGCCGGCGACGGCCGGGCCGTCGAGCCGCGGCGGACTGCCTTCGACGGCGATCGCGAACGGGATCAGGACGACGCCGCCCGCGATCAGTTGCCACGAGATGGTCGCGAGCGGTCCCGCGCCCGCACGACCCCACTTCTTCGCCAGCACGTAGCCGCAGGACGACATCGTCAGCGCGGCGGCCGAGGCGGCCACCCCGCGGGGGTCGATCGCCGTCGCGCCCGCGCCCAGCAGCAGGACGACGCCCGCGATGCCGGCGGTGGCGCCGATCAGGATCGGTGCGGCCGGCCGCTCCGAGAGCAGACCCCAGGCGAAGAGGGCCATCGTGAACGGCGCCGCGGACATGATCGTCGACGCCAGGCTGACCGGGAGCAGTTGGGACGCGACGTAGATCAATGCGAAGAACGCGCCCATGTTGCAGATTCCGAGCACCAGCGACCGCCACCACCACACGCCGCGGGGGAGGCGGCGAGCCAGCGCGAGCAACAGCAGTCCCGCGGGCAGTGCGCGGAGCACGGCGCCGTACAGCGGGTGGCCGGCCGGGAGGTACTCGTGGGTGACGAAGTAGTTGGTGCCCCAGGCGATCGGAGCGATGGCGGTGACGGCGGTCCAGCGGAAGGTATCTTCCATGGAAAATATTATATCTTCCCAGGAAGATAGAGTGGATTTCGTGGACCACGTAGCGAGAATCCAGGCCGAATGGCGGGCCGAGCGTCCCGATCTCGACACCTCGCCGCAAGGGGTGATCGGCCGGCTGCACCGGATCGCGAACCAGCTGACCAACGAGCTGACGCTGCTCTACGCGCGGTACGGGCTGAGCGAGGGGGAGTTCGACGTTCTCGCGGCGCTGCGGCGGGCGGGAGCGCCGTACGAGCGGGCGCCGGGGGAACTGGCGCTGCACACGATGGTGACCACCGGCGCGATCAGCAAGCGGCTCGACCGGCTCGAGGCGGCCGGGCTCGTGGAGCGCCGGCGCAGCGACGCGGACGGCCGTGGTCGGGTGGTGCGATTGACTCCGGCCGGGCGGCGGCTGATCGACGAAGCGTTCACCGCGCACATGGCGAACGAGAGGCGGCTGCTGGAGGCGCTGAGCCCGGACGAGACCGCGCAACTGGAGCGATTGCTGACCACGTGGCTCGCGTACCTGGAGCCGCCGGGCGCGACACGTGCACCGGAGGTACGCCGCTGAGTGGTGTGGACGTATATTGCCTGCTCAAGGCCTGTCGTACCCCCGGCGCGCCACAGAATTTCACAGGAGTGTGAGTGGGCGGACCACATGTCGTCATGCTCGTCGCGAACGACATCACGAACGACACCCGGGTCCTGAAGGAAGCCGTGGCGCTGGGGACCGCCGGCTACCGGGTGACCTTGCTCGGCGTGACGACCGCCGGGCAACCCTTGGTCGACACCATCGACGGCGGCGTGGTGACGATCCGGCTGCCAGGCCGCTTCGTCCTGCGCGACGAACGGAACCGGCGGCGCGTCGTCCGCCGGGGCCGGCGGCTGCTCGACGTCCAGGCCGATCCGGCCCGGAGCGCGCGGATAGCGGCGCGGGTGGCGGACCTGCATGCTGAGTCGGGCCGGGCGCTGGCGGCGCGGCGCGCCGGGTCGATCGGCCGAGTGAGCTTCCAGACCGGCCGGGTCGCCCGCGCGGTCCGGCGCCGCCGCTGGCAGCTGTCCCAGGCCGCCTTGTCGACGGGCGCGTGGCTGAGCGACTTCGAGAGCCGCAAAGCAGCCGGCGTCTGGCAGTGGTGGGACAACTGGCTGCCCGCGCGCAAAGGCCTGGTCAACTGGCGCTCGGTGATCCCCGAGGCCGACGACTACGAGGCGATCTTCGCCGACATCTTGGACGCTCTGCGGCCGGATGTGCTGCACGCCCATGACATGCACGTGATCGGTGTCGCGTCCCGCGCCGCGGGCCGGGCGGCGTTGCGCCGGCGCACCGTCAAGGTTGTGTACGACGCGCACGAGTACGTACCCGGTCTGTCGCAGTACGGCGGTCGTACGCCGCGGATGATCGCGGCGTGGGCGCAGCACGAGCGCGAGTACATCAAGACCGTCGACCGGGTGGTGACGGTCAGCCCGGAGATCGCCCGGACACTTCACCGGCGGTACCGGCTCGACCGGGAACCGACCGTCGTCATCAACAGCCCGCAACTGTGGGTCGACAGCGGCGACATCACCGACATCCGGACGATGACCGGGCTGGCCGCGGACGTACCGCTGCTCGTGTACAGCGGCGGCGTGACTCGCGCGCGGGGCGTGGAGACCGCGATCGCGGCGCTGCCGTCGCTGCCCGGCGTCCATTTGGCCGTTGTCTGCGTGCCGCACGCCCGCACCCGCCCGGTCGGCGAGCTGCGCGACCAGGCCGCGGAGTTGGCGGTCACGGATCGCGTGCACTTCCTGGATCCGGTGCCGACCAGCGACGTGGTGCCGTTCCTGCGCACCGCCGACGTCGGGCTGATCCCGATCCTGCGGTACCCGAGCCACGAGATGGCCCTGCCGAACAAGGTCTTCGAATACACCTTCGCCGGGTTGCCGGTGGTGACCAGTGACATGCCCACGCTGGAGGAGTTCGTCGGCAAGACCGGGATCGGCGAGGTGTTCACCGCGGAGGATCCCGACGATCTCGCGGCCGCCGTCCGGCGGATCCTGCGCGACCCGGCGCCGTACCGGGAACGGACCGCGGACCCGGGGCTGCGCAACGAGATGTCCTGGGAGACCCAGGCCGGTCACCTACGGGAGCTGTACGCCGAACTGGCCGGCCCGCCCGGCCCCGAGGACGAGCCGAAGCTGGTGATCGGGCCGGTTGGCGCGGCCGCCGCGAAGCAATGGGCCCAGGAGCTCGGCGGTGTCGCGGCCGTCCGGACGAAGCTGTCGTTGCCGGACCTGGACGGGATCTCGCACCTGCTGATCGAGGACTGGCTGTCGCCGCTCGGCAGCGAAGACCTTGCGGACGACGTGCCGATGCTCGCCGCGTCGCGGGTCAAACACGCCGTGGTGGTCTACGGTCGGGTGGATCGTGAGGAAGTCCGCCGCAAGGCCCGCAGGTACGGCGGTACGGTTTTCGTCACCGACCGGGTCGTCGCGGACGCCGTCGCCGGCACCCGGTGGTTGCCGGCGGGTCCGGCGGGGACCGAGGTCCTGCGGAGCTTCCTGGCGGAGTGAGGAACTCGCCGGTGCCGTGTAGTCGCTCTGTCGCTGCGCTGCCGATCACCGGCGGGCCGACCCGGCCTGTTTCCAGGTGAGCCGATAGGAGATGATGCCCACCGTGACCGGACCAGAGCGCGAGACCGTGCGGAAGCCCTCGGAGGCTGACCCGGCCCTCGCCGGCCTGACCGTCGGGCTCGGCGGACCGGCCGGGCGGTTCGCCCGGTTCGGCTCCTCGTGGTGGACGCCACTGCGGATCGCGCTCGCGGTCTGCACGCTCACGTTCGGCCTCGGTGTACTGCAGAAAGCGCCGTGCATGGAGGCCGGCTGGGACCGGCAGAGCTGGCGGCCGTTCAAGGCGCTGTGCTACTCCGACATCGGCTTCCTGTACCAGGAGCGCGGGTTCGCCGAGGGAAACCGGCCGTTCCTCGACACCGGCAACTACCCGGTGCTGGAGTATCCGGTGCTGACCGGCGGCTTCATGGAGGTCGCGGCCCAGATCACCTGGCTGATCACCGGCGACCCGAAGCAGGACGTCACCGTCGAGCAGAAGCGCGAAACGGCCGGTGTGTTCTTCCTGGTGAACACCGTGCTGCTGTTCCTCTGCGCGTTGCTGATCGTCGGTCTGACGGTCGCGACCGCCCGCGGTGTCGCGAGCAGACCGGGCGCCGCCCGTGGGCAGCCGCTGGACGCGCTGTACGTCGCCGCCGCACCGGCGCTCGCCCTGACCGCGACGATCAACTGGGACCTGTTCGCGGTCGCGCTGACCGCCGGGGCGATGTTCGCCTGGTCGCGCGGAAGACCGGTGTGGTTCGGCATCCTGCTCGGGCTCGGGACGGCGGCGAAGTTCTACCCGTTCCTGCTGCTCGGACCGTTGCTGATCGTCTGTCTGCGCGGCCGGAAGCTCGGGTCGTGGTTCCAGGCGACGATCGCGGCCGCGGCCTCCTGGGCGGTGGTGAACGCGCCGATCTACCTGCTGGCGAAGAACGAATGGCTGTCGTTCTGGCAGTTCAACGACGAGCGGGAGAGCGACTACGGCTCGATCTGGTACGTGCTCAAGCTGGCCAAGCACGAGGTCGCCAACGTCAACCAGTTGAACATCGTGATCTTCGCCGGGCTCTGCCTGTCGATCGCGATCCTCGGCCTGATGGCACCGCGGCCGCCGCGGTTCGCGCAACTGGCGTTCCTGGTGGTGGCGGCGTTCCTGCTGGTCAACAAGGTCTACTCACCGCAGTACGTGCTGTGGCTGCTGCCGCTGGTGGCGCTGGCCCGGCCGCGGCTGCGGGACTGGCTGATCTGGCAGGCGTGCGAATGCTTCTACTGGATGCTGGTGTGGCTGCATCTGGCCCAGTTCCTGGCGCCCGGCGACCCGCAGGTCCCGGACCGCATCTACTGGTTGTCGGTGATCCTGCGGATGGCCGGCACGCTGTGGCTGATGCTCGTGGTCGCCCGCGACATCCTGCTGCCGGAGAACGATCCGGTCCGGCGGGGCGACCTGGTGGACGACCCGTCGGACGGCGTGCCGTCGCGCGCCGAGGCTCGATTGGCGACGGCGTAGGCCTTTCGGCCGGGTTCAGGACAGCTGGTTCGCCACGGCGGCGGCGAGCTTGTGGGCCGCTGCCGGGGCCTGCGGCAGGAACAGGTACGGCTCGATGAGCTCGATTTCCATCAGCAGGAAGCGGCCGTTGACGACGACGCCGTCGACCCGTGCATACGTCGGCATCGGTCCCGCTGCGGCTTCCAGCGCGGCCCGGGCGCCCTCGAGGACCTCGGCGGGCGGATCGGCCGGTGTCGTCTGTCCGCCGTGCGACTCCTGGACCCGGTAGTCGCCAGTCGCGGGCCGCTTCACCACCGCGTGGCTGAACTCGCCGTCGAAGAACAGCAACGACCACTCGCCGTCGGTCTGGATCTCCGGTACGAACGGCTGCACGAGGTACACCAGGTCCGGCAGCTCGTCGAGCGCCCGATCCAGCTCGGGTGAGCCGGCGACGCCGCGGATGGTGTGCAGGGCGTTCCCGCTGACCGTCGGCTTGACGACGACGTCCTGCCCGGCCAGCCCGGCCAGTACCTCGCGCAGGCACGCGCCCGCCGCGACCTGCGACGGAACGATCGCCACCCCGCGCTCACGCAGATCGAGCAGGTACTTCTTGTCGCCGTTCCAGCGCACCTGGTCGGTCGCGTTCAGGACCGGTACGCCGGCCTTGTCGAGCTGGGCGAGCCACTCGGTGAACACGTCGTACAGCCGGTAGTAGTCCCAGACCGTGCGCAGCAGGACCGCGTCGTAGGCGGACCAGTCGACGGACGGGTCGGTCCAGACCTCGACCACCGGGTCGAGGCCGGCGGCGCGGAGCGCGTCGAGCAAGGGGCGCTCCTCGGGGAGGAGCTCAGCGAGTTCGGCCGAGGTTGCGAGGGCGAGGCGTTTCGTCACGCCCGCCAGTGTTGGCATGGAGGACCCCTGCGGTCAAACCTGTATCCGCAAGTGTTCGGGTACGGAGGGTGATCGAGCTGACAACGATGGCAGCGGCGGTCAGGTAGATCAGGCCCTGGCGGGTGTCGTGGCCGAAGCTGCCGTAGGCCAGGTACGCCGCGATCGGTACGGCGATCCACTCCGGGCGGGCGGCCAGCGCGGCGAGCGCGATCAGCGGGAGGCCGTACCACGGGTACGTCGGCGTGGCGATCAGCAGCGCGGCGCCGTACAACCAGCAGCAGGTGAGTGCGATCGGGTCGCGTGGTGCCCGGTGGAAGGCGAGTGCGGCGAGGCCGAGTGCGAGCGCCGCGGCAACGAGCTGACGAGCCTCAGGAGGCAGCAAAAGCGCGAGAATCGCCGATCGGGAGCTGCCGTCCTCGAACCCTTCCTGACTGAGGTAGCCGGGCAGGAAACCGAGGACCAGCGTGCCGACGGCCAGGAGGTGCGGCAGGTACGTGACCACAAAGGAGCCCAGGGCAACGAAGGGCCGGCGGCCCCGGAACGCGGGCAGCAGCAGGAGCGGAAGGAGCTTCACGCTGCCGGCCGCGCCGAGCAGGATCGCGGCCAGCTTCGGCCGGCGAGCAGTGGTGACGACGGCGGCCGTGATCAGCAGCGCCGCGAGGACGTCGACATGCGCGGCGTTGCTCGCCTCCAGGGCGACGATCGGTGACCAACCCCACAAGGCGGCCCAGCGCCGGTTCTGTACCGCGAGTAGCCAGGTGAGTGCGATGGCGATCAGCGCGGCCGCGATCTGCAGGCCGAGCGTCCCGGCGGACCACGGGGTGACCAGCGCGACCACCGTGAAGTACGCCTCGGCCACCGGCGGATAGATGGTCGGCACGCCGGGACGGTTGATGCGCGTCCGGTCGTCGTCCACCGGGAGGCGCGCCGGATCCTTGGGGATGGCCGTCACGCCGGTACGTTCGGCGGGCGACAGGCCGGGGAACAGCACCGGGTCGCGCAGCCGTGCCAGCAGATCGTCCAGGGGCACATATCCGTACGGCGAGTGGCCGGACAACTGCACGCGCCCGTCCCAGACGTACCGGTAGGCGTCCGTGCTGGTGATCGGGGCGTGCAGCACACCTGGCACCTGGCACAGCGCCGCGACCGCCACGACGGCGCCGATCGACAGCGCGCGGCCGAACCGCCAGACCAGCAGACCGGTGCCTACTGTGGCGACTGCGAGGGTGAGATTCGGGTGCCAGTGCTCGGCGGCGGACCAGATCACGGCTACCGCAGCGGCGATCGCGGCGAGACCGGCCAGCAGGTGGACGCGGGTCGGGAGGTGGGCGCGCATCAGGCGGTCCGGCGGAGGGTGAGGAACGCGCGATGCGGGGTGCGCCAGTCCTCGGTCGGATGCAGGTTTGTGGCGCGCGCGTGCCGGATCAGCGCGCGCGCACCGACTCTTGCCCAGGGCAACGGAACGGAACGGCGGCCGCCGGCGGTGCGCAGGACGATCGGACTGCTGTCATCGAGATCGTCGTCCGGATCGACCTCGACGAGTACGAGGCCCTGAGGGCGGACGAGTTCGGCGCAGCGGCGGAGCATCTCGGTCGGGTCGCCACCGATCCCGATGTTGCCGTCCATCAGCACCACGCTGCCCCAGCGTCCTTCACCGGGCAGGCGGTCCTGCACGGGCCGGTGCAGCGCGGCCGCACCACGCGAGGTGGTGAGCGAGACTGCCCGTGGGGACACATCGACCCCCAGCGCCGGGATCCCGCGTTCGGCGAGCGCGGTGACGATTCGGCCCGGTCCGCAGCCGATGTCGAGCACCGGCCCCTCACAGCGGCTCAGGGCGAGTCGGTCCACGTCGTCCGCGGGCGCGGACCACCGGTCCACGTCGGACAGCGACGGTACGGTCCGGCCGTCCGAGGCGGTGGCGACAACGCGTGTCGAGCCGCCGAGCGCCTGGTCGAACAGCAGTCCGGGATGCGCCGCATGCTCCAGCCGGCGGTACAACCGGGACACCCGCAGCTTGGGAAACTCGGCTGCGAGGTATGCCGCGTCCTGCGGGGTGTCCATGTCCCGCAGCGTCGGCAGCATCCGCACCCGCAACCCCAGCGACAACAGGCGATGCAGCTGGTCCCGCCCGGTGTGGTCGGTGGACATCGGTACGCCGACCAGCGCACGGGCGTCCGGTGCGCGGAGCCCGATGCACCAATACCCGCCGTCCTTGGTCAGCCCGAGCACCGCGTCGTACCCGGACCAGTCGAACCTGAGCAGCTCCGGCCGCAGTTGCGGTGTGTCCATGCCGACGAGCAGCATCGGTGTGCCGTCGTACGTGTCATCGAAGGCCGCGGCCAACCGTTCGTCCAGACCACCGCCGCGCTGTGCCACCACCTCGAACCCGGACGGCAGCCACGGGCCGGGCTCGCCGTCGAGCGCGATGACGCGACGCGACGCCGGCGCGGCCTGAATCGCGCCGAGCGTGTCGACGAGCGAGGCACGGGCCAGCGCAGCGGCCTCGCGCGGCGTGAACTCGGACTGCAGCCGCGTCTTCACCCGCCCCGGGACCGGAGCCTTCGCGATCACTATCAGGGTGTTCAGCACGGCGACGCGCGGTGCGGGCTGCTGCTGGGCCTTCTGCAGGGTCTCCATCAGCGCAGCACCTTCGACATGTCCAGGACCGCGCGGGCGGCGCCCAGCGGGGTACCGGTGACCTTCGAGCGGCCGGAGCGCGGCAGGTAGTCGACGTCGACCTCGGCGATCCGCCAGCCCGCGTCGGCGGCGCGGACGACCGTTTCCAGCGGGTATCCGGAGCGCCGGTCGGTCAGCGCCAGCCCGAGCAGCGCCGTACGGCGAAAGGCGCGCATCGGGCCGAGGTCGTGCAGCGCGACGCCGGTACGGCGCCTGATCCGCCGGGACAGCTCCGCGTTGGCCAGCCGGAGGTGCCACGGCCAGACCTGGCGGGAGACCGGGCGGCGGCGGCCGACGACCAGGTCGGCGCGGTCGGCAACGACCGGCGCGACCACCCGGACCAGCTGCCGCGGATCGAGCGAGGCGTCCGCATCCATCACCGCGACCACATCCGCCTCGGCTGCCTCCAGACCGGCGTGGCACGCGGCGCCGTACCCCTTGAGCTCGCAGCGCACCACGGTCGCGCCGAGCTCGGCGGCGATGCCGGGCGAGCCGTCGGTGGAGCCGTTGTCGACGACGATCGGACGGAT
The DNA here is from genome assembly GCF_040649595.1 of Kribbella sp. NPDC048915. Taxonomy (NCBI): domain Bacteria; kingdom Bacillati; phylum Actinomycetota; class Actinomycetes; order Propionibacteriales; family Kribbellaceae; genus Kribbella; species Kribbella sp. NPDC048915. The sequence continues at coordinate 45,952 of NZ_JBEZFT010000016.1, forward strand.
GTCGTGCGGGAGCCGTTCGAGGATCCAGGGGAGGGCGGCCGCTTCGTTCAGGCACGGCAGGACGAGATCGACGGGCATGCTTCGACGGTAGGGACGAAACCGCCCCGGGAACGCCCGAACCCGGCTACGGATCGCTTACGGCGTACCTCGGACCGAGGCTGGTGCGGCGGTCGACCGGGGGGAGGATCTACCCTCGTGCCGTGGCTACTCGAGTGCTTGTGGTGGACGACGACCCGACCGTGTCGAACGTCGTATCGGCGTATCTGACCAAGGCCGGGTACGACGCCCGCGTGGTCGCGGACGGGGCGTCCGCGGTCGAGGTCTGGCAGCAGTGGAAGCCGTCGGTGGTGGTCCTGGACGTGATGCTTCCCGTCCTGTCCGGGCTCGAGGTGCTGCGCCGGATGCGGACCGCCGACGACACCGCGGCGGTGATCATGCTGTCCGCCCGCGGCCAGGAGGAGGATCGCGTGGTCGGGCTGGAGGTCGGCGCCGACGACTACATGGTCAAGCCGTTCAGCCCACGCGAGCTGACCCTGCGGGTGCACGCGCTGGTGCGGCGGGAGGAGCGGCTGGCGGGTCTCGACCTGACGCCGACGAAGCTGAGCGCGGGACCGGTCGTGGTCGACACCGCGGCCCGGCGCGCCTTCCTGGACGGCGCGGAGCTGTCGCTGACGCACCGCGAGTTCGACCTGCTGGCGTACCTGGTCTCGCACGCCGGCAAGGCGTACACGAAGATCGAGCTGCTCCGCCGCGTCTGGGGCTGGGACTTCGGTGACTCGTCCACCGTGATCGTGCACGTCCGCCGGTTGCGGGAGAAGATCGAGGCCGACCCGTCCGACCCGAAGCTGGTGCTCACGGTGCCGCGCACCGGGTACATGTTCGCCGGGGACGCGCCGTGAACAAGGACATGGCGACCATCTTGGCGCTCACCACGTTGTGGACGCTGGTGGTGGCCGCGATCGGTGCTGCCGCGCTGTGGCAGTTCCGGCGCCGCTCGCTGCGGATCACGATCATCGTGGCCGCGCTCGCCCCGATGGCCGGTGCACTGGCCGCCATTCTGCAGAGCGTCCGGGCGATGTTCATCTCCGAGCACGACTCGTGGGTGGTGCTGTGGACGCTCGCGTTCGCGGCGCTGCTCGGGCTGGCGATGTCGGTCCTGCTCGGGCACTGGATCAGTGTGGGGTCCCGGGACGTCGGGCGGCGCCTGCGCCACCTCGGGACGTCGTACGAGCCCACGGAGACCAACGGCGGCGCGGTGCCGGCCGAGCTGGCGGCGCTGACCGACGAGCTCGAGCTGACCCGGCAGAAGCTGGCCGCGTCGCATCAGCGCGAACGTGCGCTGGAGGCCAGTCGGCGGGAGCTGGTGGCGTTCATGTCGCACGATCTGCGGACGCCGCTGGCCGGGGTGCGGGCAGTGTCGGAGGGCCTCGAGGACGGCGTGATCGACGACGTACCGGGGGCGCTGCGGCAGATGCGCGCGACCGTCGACCGGATGACCGGGCTGGTGGACGACCTGTTCGAGCTGTCCCGGCTGTCGGCCGCTCCGCCGCCGCGGCGCCGATCGGCTGTCAGCCTGCGTGAGTTGGTCGAGGACGTCGCGGGGGAGAACAACGAGCACGCGCGGGCCTCGGGCGTCCGGCTGGCGGTCTCGACGCCGCCGGACGACGACCGGCTCGCCGTCCAGGGGGACCCGGACGAGCTGACCCGCGCGGTGACGAACCTGGTCGGCAACGCGATCCGGCACACCGGCCCCGGTGGGACCGTGACGTTGGCGGTCGACCGCGAGGCCGACGGGCAGGTGCGGCTTGCGGTGACCGATGGCTGCGGCGGAATCCCGGTCGACGACCTGGAGCGGGTCTTCGACGTCGGCTGGCGCGGTGACGAGCAGCGCACACCCGAGACTATCGACAGCCGGTCCGCCGACGGCCGGTCCGTCGAGGGCCGGCCGGCCGGGGGTGGCGGGCTCGGGCTGGCGATCGCGCGCGGGGTGGTCGAGTCGCATGACGGGAAGATTGCCGTCAGCAACGTCGACGGCGGGTGCGCGTTCGAGATCGACCTGCCGCCGGTGGCGGCGCTAACCAGCCGATCGGAGTAGGTCCTCGAGGCCGGTCCGCAGGTCGTACGCCGGCTTCCAGCCGAGCTCGTCCTTCAGCCGATCGGACGAGGCGGTGATGTGCCGTACGTCGCCGAGCCGGTACTGACCGGTGACGATGGGCTGCGGACCGCCGTACGCGGCGGCGAGCTCCGTGGCGACCTCGCCGATCGTGGTGACGGTGCCGGTACCCACGTTGTACGCACGAAACGGCGGTTGCTGGGGAAGCGCCGACGCCGCCAGCGTCACCGCGGCGGCGACGTCCCGGACGTGCACGAAGTCGCGACGCTGCCCGCCGTCCTCGAAGACCCGGGGCGTCTCGCCGCGTTCGAGCGCGGAGCGGAAGATGGCCGCGACACCGGCGTACGGCGTATTGCGCGGCATGCCAGGGCCGTACACGTTGTGGAACCTCAGCGCGGTGACCCGTCCGCCGGTCTCGCGCGCCCACGTGGCGGCCAGGTGCTCACCGTTGAGCTTGCCGGCGGCGTACGCGTTGCGCGGATCCGGCACGGCGTCCTCCGTGACGAGCCCGGGCTTCAATGGTGCTTGGCAGTGCGGGCACGGAGGTTCGAAGCGGCCTCGGTCGAGGTCCTCGGTACGGCGTGGGCCCGGGGCGACCTGTCCGTGCGTTTCGCAGTCGTAGCGCCCCTCGCCGTACACGACCATCGAGCTGGCGAAGACCAGGTTGCGGACGGACGTCATGCACTTCAGGAGGACCGCGGTGCCGAGGCTGTTCGACGAGACGTAGTCGTCGATGTCGTCCAGGTTGACGCCGAGGCCGACCTTCGCCGCGAGATGGATGACGGTGTCTGCACCGTCCAGGGCCTTCGTCACCGCGTCCGCGTCGCGGATGTCGCCGATGACGAGACCTGGACGCGGCGCAGGGCGCCCGCCGTGCACGTCCGGGCGGAACGAATCGAGCACCGTGACCTCGTGGCCCTCGGCAAGGAGTTGGTCGTGGACGTGGGTACCGATGAAGCCGGCGCCGCCGGTGAGCAGGACCTTCATGACGCGGCCCCTCGGCAGGTGCAGTCGTCAGTCGTCGGGAGTTGGCGGATGACATGTCGGAGCAGCGCTTGGAGGCGTTCGATGCTGTGCTTGAAGGCCTCGAACACCTCCTCCTGGGTGACGCCGTCGCCGGTCTCGACGCCCGCGTCATGGTCTGTCACCACGGCGATCGACGTGTAGCAGAGGCCGAGTTCGCGCGCGATCGACGCCTCCGGCGCCCCGGTCATCCCGACCACGGACCACCCCTGCGCGGCATGCCACTGCGACTCGGCGCGGGTCGAGAACCGCGGTCCGTTGATCACCACCATCGTTCCCTCAGGTACGACGTTGCCGGCCGCAATCACCGTCGCGCGGCCGGTCGGGCAGTACGGATCCGCCATCGACGTGTGCATCACCGGCGCCTCGTCGTACACCGTGTGCGCCCGGCCCCACGTCCGGTCGACGAACTGGTCCGGTACGACGAACGTCCCCGGCGTCAGCTCCGCCTTCAACGACCCGACCGCACACGGCCCCAGTACCTGGCGCACCCCGAGCTCGCGCAGCGCCCACAGATTCGCCCGGTAGTTCACCCGATGCGGCGGAAACCGATGATCGACGCCGTGCCGCGGAACGAACGCCACCTCCCGGTCCCCGACCACCCCCACCACCGGCATCTCACTGGGCGCCCCGAACGGCGTCTGCACCTCGACCCGCTCGGCCTCCTCGAGGAACTCGTAAAACCCCGACCCACCAATCACGCCCACATCAACCATGCCGCCGACGTTAAGCCCCCGCCCCCCCACCACCCCGCCCCAAACCCCAATCCGTCAACACCCCGTAATCCCATCCCGCCCCAACCTGCACCACCCCGACCGCCGTACCCCGACCGCCGTACCCGTACCCCCACCGCCGTACCCCGACTACCGCGCCCCGACTACCGCGCCCCGACTACCGCGCCCCGACTACCGCGCCCCGCCTACCGCGCCCCGCGCTGCCGCGCCCCGCGCCGCCGCGGCACGGCATACGAGCGGATAACCGCACGTGTTGGGGGTTCTTCGTCGGCATGAGAGCAGAGAACCCCGGCGGGGTTATCCGGCTCTTGTGACCGATCCGTGGGTGGCCCGGTGACCGAGTCGCCGCCCGCGCTGTGTCGCGCTGTGCCGCGCTGTGCCGCGCTGGACCTCGCCCGACCGCGCTGGACCACTCCCGCCCCCCGCTGGACGACCGCGCCCGTCCGTTCCCGCGGGGTGGGTTTACCCACGGTGTTGTGGGTTCCTGACCCGTGTGAAGGGTGCGGAACCCACAACACGATGGGTGAACCCACCGTGCGGCGGAAATCCGGAAGCCCCTACGACCACACCGCACCCCCACGCCGCTACGCCACGCCGCCGCGACGCCGCCCACGCCCCCACGCCGCGGCCACGCCGCACCATCCCCCTCGCCGCGCGCGAAAACTCTCCTAGATGATTGATGCGCGGCCCGAAGGTGTGCACGCTCGACAGTTAGTGTGGTGCGGGCGGGTGTGTTCGGCGCGTGGTTCACGCTCAGCTGTGGCCCCTGGCACGGGACACGTCCTGTCGACCTGACACACGCCACACACGCCACACGCCACCCAGGCCACATGCCCGAGCGTCCCCCGGCTCCATCACCACGACCACCGAATCCAGACCAGGCCGTGCATCAATCATCTAGGAGAGTTTTCCGCACGACACTGGAGGCTTTTGACCGCCATACGCGGGAAAACCCTCCACAGATGCGGCTCCAACACCCCCACGCCGCGAGCACCCGCGCGCCCCCGATCACCCCCACGCCCCGATCACCCCCACGCCGCGATCACCCCCGCGCCGCGATCACCCCCACGCCGCGATCACCCCCGCGCCGCGATCACCCCCACGCCGCGATCACCCCCACCTCGATCACCCGCGGGCAAACACCATCGCCCCAGCCATCCCTCACCCGTCGGCCCGCGACCATCTCCCCTCGTGCAGAAGCCAACCCACACATCTGTCGGAAGACCCGGTTGGTTGTGGTGTGCGGCGAGTGCCGGGAGCGGGGGTTGGGATTGGCGGCGGGGGTGCGGTTGGGTGGGGGTGTGGATGTGTTGTGGGTGCTGTTGGTCGTGGGGGTGGTGTTGCTGGCGCTCGGGGCCTACGCGAGTTGGACGGCGGGGCGGCTGGACCGGCTGCACCGGCGGGTGGAGTTGGCGCGCGCCTCCCTGGAGACCGAACTGGCGCGCCGGTCCGCCCTGGTCGCGGAGCTGGCCGGTAGCGATGTCCTCGACCCGGCTTCCGCGCTGCTGCTTCTGGACGCAGCTCACCGCGCCCGCGCCGCCTCGCTGGAACCGATGGAGGTCCGCGAACAGGCCGAATCCGCCCTCACCCGTGCCATCCACGCGACCGGCACCGAGGTCGAACCCTGGGCCGGCGAACTGGCGCTGGCGATGCGCCGCGTCCAACTCGCCCGCCGTTTCCACAATGACGTCGTCGTCTCCGCCAGGACCCTCCGCGACCGCCGCCTGGTCACCTGGCTCCACCTCGCCGGCCGAGCCCCCTTACCCACCACCATCGAACTCGAGGACTGACGTCCGGCCCAGGCTTCACTTCGCGTCGGCGTAGGTCTGGACCGTGGCGGTGGTGAAGGCGAAGTTGGTGGGGGTGGCGCCGAACGTCAGGGTGCCGGCGAGGTCGCTGGCCTGCTGGATGGCGTGGGTGACCTGCTCGGCCTCCTCCGCGGGGCAGTGGACGATGACCTCGTCGTGTTGGAAGAAGACGAGCTCGGCCTTCAGCGGCGCCAGTGACTGCCGCAGTGCGGCGAGGAGGAGCAGCGCCCAATCGGCCGCGCTGCCCTGTACAACGAAGTTGCGCGTGAACCGCCCGCGCGCCCGGGCATGCCGGGGATCGGTGGTGGGGAGGTCGGCGGGCGGACCTTCGAGCATGGCGTCGTCCAGCGGGTGGCCGCTCGGCGGGCAGGTGCGGCCGAGGTACGTGCGGACCAGTCGCCCTTCCTCACCGGCCCGCGCCGCGTCGTCGACGTACGCGACCGCCTGCGGGAATCGTTTGCGGAGCATCGCGAGGTTCTTCAGCCCGTCGCCCGACGTCTGCCCGTAGATCGCACCCAGTACGGCGACCTTCGCCTGCGCGCGGTCGCCGGAGAACGCCTGGTCCGAGACTGCCTTGTACAGGTCGCCCGGATCGGCCGCCACCGCCATCAGCGCCGGGTCGCGGGAGATCGCCGCGAGCACCCGCGGCTCGAGCTGCGACGCGTCCGCGACCACCAGCCGCCACCCGGGGTCGGCGACCACCGCGCGGCGGATCACCTTCGGGATCTGCAGCCCGCCGCCACCGTTGGTGACCCACCGCCCGGACACCGTGCCGCCGGGCAGGAAGCCAGGCCGGAAGCGCCCGTCGTGCACCCAGTCGTTGAGCCAGCTCCAGCCGTTCGCGGTGTAGATCCGGTAGAGCTTCTTGTACTCGAGCAGCGGCGCGACGGCCGGATGGTCGAGATGCTCGAGCTCCCACCTGCGGGTCGACTTCACCTGGAACCCGGCCTGCTTGAACGCCTTCAGTACGTCGGCCGGCAGCTCGGGCCGCACGCGGTGCCCGAACGCCGCGGAGATCTCGTCCGCGAGCTCGGTCAGCCGTCGCGGTTCGCCCGTACCGCCGAACCGGTCGCCGAGCAGCTCGGTCAGCAGTCGGCGATGCGCGTCCCCGCTCCACGGCAGCCCGGCGAGGTCCATCTCCGCCGCGACCAGCATCGCGGACGATTCCGATGCCGTGAGCAACCGGATGCGGTCCGGGTACTCGGCCAGGTCATGCCGCCGGAGTTGATCGGCGTACACCTGGAGCAAGGCCTCGAACGGCACCGGCTCGGCCGCGATCTCGAACAGCGACGACTGCTCGCCCGGTACGGCGGCGCGCAACGGCGGATCGGCCGGTACCGGGCGACCGGCCAAGCGGGCCCACGCGGCGGCAGCGGACCGTGGCTCGCCGAGCCGCCCTTCGTGGCCGAGCAGGAGACCTTCGGTGTTCTCGATGTCGTAGCAGCGCTCCACCCGGACGCCGGCGGCCAGCAACCGCGGGTAGATCTCCGATGACGAACGCCACACCCACCGCGTCACCTGCGGGCGCGACGCCACCGACGCGACCAGATCGGGCTCATGCAGTACGTCGCCCGCGGGCCGCCCGTCCGGTCGCAGCGGCGCAAGCGACGCCCCGCCGCCCTCCTCCGGAGCAATCAGCCACCGCACGTCCACACCCCGAATCCTCACACCCGCCACCGACACCCGGCCTCCCGGACGCCACTCTGTGCACCAGATCCGTACTTTCCGGACGCGAAAATACGGATCTGGTGCACAAAGTCGGCCTTTCCCGGGAGCGGGGGTACGGCGGGGCGTGGTGGGCGTGATGGGCGGGGCGAGGGGGCGTGAGGCCAGTTGTGGGAGACTGGACTTATGTGGCGGTCGGGGGATCTGGACGGGGCGGACGGGACCAAGACCGAGCAGGTCGAGGGGCTGGTGCTGCGGCGGATCGAGCGGGGTGATCTGTCGATCGGGTCGCGACTGCCGTCCGAGCGGGTACTGGCGGAGCGCCTGGGCGTGAGCCGCGTGACAGTGGTCCGCGCCCTGGAGAACCTGCGCCGCGACGGCGTACTGGAGACCAGGCGTGGCTCCGGCACCGTAGTGCGACCGCTGGACCGTCTGCTCGACCCTGTCGCTCCTGCGTCCACAGTCACACCCGGCGACCGGCCTGTACTGGACCTGCGCTTCGCCACCACAGCTGCCCCGCACGACGTAGCCGAGGCAGCTGCCCAGATCGTCCAGGACGGTCTGCCGCAGGCAATGGGTGGCGACGGTCCGCCACCCGGCGGTTCGCACGAGTTGCGGGCCGCCCTGGCCGAGCGTCTCACCGCAGAGGGTGTGCCGACCGAGCCGGACCAGCTGACCCTCACCGTCGGCGCAGCGGCCGGTCTGAACGCCGCACTGGCCGGACTGGATCTCGGGCCGGGCGTAGCGATCACCGAAACCCCGACGTACCCGGCAGCCTTCGATCTGCTCCGCAAACATCGTCTGGACGTCGCCGGCTGGCCCGCAGGCGTCTGGGACACCGACCAGCTCGCTCACCTGTGCAGGAGGCACCGACCGAAAGTCATCTACCTGCAGGCCGACAACCACAACCCGACCGGGTTGAGCCTGCCCGCTGACCGGCGCCAGGCCGTGGTCGAGATCGCACGGCGGTACGACGCGGCGCTGATCAGCGACGAGACCATGCGGCCGCTGTGGCTGGCGAGTGGAAAGCAGGCCGAGCCGCTGAGCCGCTACCCGCGCACGGTGAGCGTCGGGTCGCTGTCCAAGACGGTGTGGGGAGGTCTGCGGGTCGGCTGGGTACGGACCGGCAAGCAGCTGCGGCGGCGCATCAACACGGCCGCACAGCTCAGCGTGGCGTCGCCGAGCGCACTGGACGACCTGCTGGCTCAGGCCATCATTCCGAAGCTCGACAAGGTGATCGGACGCCGCAGGACCCGCCTGCGCGCCAACCTGAACGCCCTGGAGGCCGGACTGCGCACACTCGACGGCGTGGCGTGGCCGACGCCGACGGGTGGTATGACGCTGTGGCTCGAGCTGACCGAGACTCGCGCGCGCCGGGTCCTGGACGCTGCACGTGAACAGGGTCTGCTGCTGGGCGCCGGTGACTTGTTCACGCCGGACGCCACCGATCGACGGCACATCCGGATCCCGTTCACCGCGCCGCCCGCCACACTCCGGCTGGTAGTGTCCCGGCTCGGCGAGGTGCTTCAGTCCACTTGATCATCAGTGGACTGATGGTGCACGCGTCGGACCTCCTAATCTGGTCGGTGAGCCCCCAGCCTCAGGAGGAAGCAGTGACCCAGGAAGTGACCCCGAACGAGACCCCGCAGACCGGTACCGCGAAGGTGAAGCGCGGCATGGCCGAGATGCTCAAGGGCGGCGTGATCATGGACGTCGTCACGCCGGAGCAGGCCAAGATCGCCGAAGACGCCGGCGCGGTCGCGGTGATGGCGCTGGAGCGTGTCCCGGCCGACATCCGCGCCCAGGGCGGCGTCTCCCGGATGAGCGACCCGGACATGATCGACGGCATCATCGAGGCGGTCTCGATCCCGGTGATGGCCAAGGCCCGGATCGGTCACTTCGTCGAGGCGCAGGTCCTGCAGGCTCTCGGGGTCGACTACATCGACGAGTCCGAGGTGCTCACCCCGGCCGACTACGCCAACCACATCGACAAGTGGCAGTTCACGGTGCCGTTCGTGTGCGGCGCGACCAACCTGGGCGAGGCGCTGCGCCGGATCACCGAGGGGGCGGCGATGATCCGCTCCAAGGGTGAGGCCGGCACCGGTGACGTCTCGAACGCGACCACGCACATGCGTCAGATCCGCCAGGAGATCCGCCGGCTGCAGAACCTCCCGGACGACGAGCTGTACGTCGCCGCGAAGGAGCTGCAGGCGCCGTACGAGCTGGTCAAGGAGGTCGCCACGCTCGGCAAGCTGCCGGTCGTCCTGTTCACCGCCGGCGGGATCGCCACCCCGGCCGACGCCGCGATGATGATGCAGCTCGGCGCCGAGGGCGTGTTCGTCGGCTCCGGCATCTTCAAGTCCGGCAACCCGGCTCAGCGCGCCGAGGCGATCGTCAAGGCGACCACCTTCTACGACGACCCCGACGTGATCGCCAAGGTCTCCCGTGGCCTCGGTGAGGCCATGGTCGGCATCAACGTCGACGAGATCCCGCAGCCGCACCGCCTCGCCGAGCGCGGTTGGTGACTGCAGGCGTGAGCGAAGGACTGCAGGCGGTCGACGAGCGCACCGCCCGGGAGCTGCGCGGCCTGGCGCGGGTGCTGGTGCGGTCCGGGTACGCCGACCACGCCACGATCACCGCCGCGCTGACCGAGGCCGTATCGGAGGACGCGCCGGCCATGGACCCGGCCGCGCTGGTCCCGCTGCTGATCGGCGAGGCAGTGGTCGATCTGAACAAGGACGCGGCCACCTGGCCGGAGGTCACGGACCCGGACCGCTTGGACGCCGTACTCGCGGAGCTCGAGCGGCGCGGGCTGGTCGTGGTCAGGTACACGTCGGACCATCACGCTGCCCGGGAGGTGCTGGAGGTCGCCGAGCAGCCGACCGGTCTGGTGTTCTTCACCGACACCGACGTGTGGCACGCGGTCGACTTCGGGATGCTCGAGCTGAAGCTCTGGCATCCCGACACCGCCAACGTCGCGCCGGGGGAGCCGCTGCTGGAGGACGTTCTCGCCCTGCTGCGAGCCAACGGCCTGCCCGCGACCTTCGACGAAGGCCGAATTGAAGTCATCCTGAGCTGGCAACGGAGAGTCCACCTGTGAGCACGATTGGTGTCTTCGCCCTGCAGGGCAACGTGCGGGAGCACGTCGCGATGCTGCAGCAGGTCGGTGTCGAGGCGGTGCCGGTACGGCGGCCCGAGGAGCTGGCCCGGGTCGACGCGATGGTGCTGCCGGGCGGCGAGTCGACCACGATGGACAAGCTGGCCCGCGCGTTCGAGCTGTTCGAGCCGCTGCAGAAGCGGATCGCGGAGGGGATGCCGGTGTTCGGCACCTGCGCCGGGATGATCATGCTGGCGAACGAGATCACCGGCGGGATCGAGGGCCAGGAGACGCTCGGCGGCCTCGACGTGACCGTCCGGCGGAACGCCTTCGGGCGGCAGGTGGACTCGTTCGAGGCGGACCTGGATTTCCCGACGCTCGGCCCCGATTTCGACACGCCGTACCACGCGGTGTTCATCCGCGCACCGTGGGTGGAACGCGTCGGACAGGGGGTGGAGGTACTCTCGACAGTGAGGACGGGCCCGGCCGCGGGTAGGATCGTCGCGGTTCGCCACGACCGGCTGCTGGCCACGTCGTTCCATCCGGAGATGACCGGGGACGCCAGGCTGCACGGCTACTTCGCCGAGCTGGTCCGCAGCCTCTGAGTCAGTTGCAGCGGTAGAAGGGTTGGGTTTGCCATGTCAGGCCACTCCAAGTGGGCCACCACGAAGCACAAGAAGGCCGTCATCGACGCGAAGCGCGGCAAGCTCTTCGCGAAGCTGATCAAGAACATCGAGGTGGCCGCCCGGATGGGCGGTGGCGACCCGGCCGGGAACCCGACCCTGTACGACGCCATCCAGAAGGCGAAGAAGTCCTCGGTCCCGAACGACAACATCGACCGCGCGGTCAAGCGTGGCTCGGGTGCCGAGGCCGGCGGCGCGGAGTACCAGACGATCATGTACGAGGGCTACGGCCCGAACGGCGTGGCGATGCTGGTCGAGTGCCTCACCGACAACCGGAACCGGGCGGCCGCGGACGTCCGGACCGCGATGTCGCGCAACGGCGGCTCGCTCGCCGACCCGAACTCGGTCGCGTACCTGTTCAACCGCAAGGGCGTGATCGTGGTCGCGAAGGACCAGGAAGGCCGCACGCTGTCCGAGGACGACGTGATGGAGGCTGTGCTCGAGGCGGGTGCCGAGGAGGTCAACGACCTCGGTGAGTCCTGGGAGGTCATCACCGAGGCGACCGACCTGGTCCCGGCCCGGACCGCGCTCCAGGACGCCGGCATCGACTACGAGTCGGCCGAGGTGCAGTTCGTCCCGTCCATGACGGTGGAGCTGGACGCCGACGGTGCCGGCAAGATCTTCCGGCTGATCGACGCCCTCGAGGACAGCGACGACGTCCAGAACGTCTACGCGAACTTCGACGTCTCCGACGAGATCATGGAAGCCGCGAACGCCTGAGCCGCGCCGCATGAGCAGCACCTGCCCGGGCCTCGCGGCCCGGGCAGCGCCGCATCACATGCCCAATGTCTTGCCGTCGATCACCTGGGCGGCCGGCGGGGCCTTCGGCGGGCTCACCTTGTTGTACTGGCTGAAGGTCAGCGCGTCCTTGCCCGACTCCAGCCGGAGCGGGAGCGCCGTTGCAGCGTCGACCCACAGCGTGCCGTCGGGCTCGGTGAGACCCACGGCGTTCACGCCGCCGACAGTGCGCGGCGCGGTCTTCTTCGGCGTGCCGCTCGGCTCGAACAGCGTGTCGAAGAACTGTGGCTTGCTCGCGAAAGCCGCGAGATCGCCGAGGTCCTTGTCGTCCAGTGAGGTCTTGATCCACCGCCCGCCGACCGCGGCGATCGCGGCATCCGCCTCGGACTTCTTCGGGATCTGCGCGCGCCAGAACTTCTCGCTGATCTTCAGATAGGCCGTCCGGCCCAGCACGATCACCGAGAATCCGGCCCCGTTGATGCTCATCGTGCCCTGGCCGCCGCTCCGGGTGAGCTGGACGTCCAGCACCATCCGGTCGCCCTCGTCCGTCAGGGCGCCCTTCATCCGGACGCTGGCCGCGGTCTTCGCCGCGGTTTGGGTCTTGGTGAGGATCGCCGCGGCGGGCAACCCGGCGATACCGCTCGGCTGCGACGTCGCAGGGCTCGTCGCGGGTGTGCTCGGCGGCGTGCTGGACGCTGCGGCAGGCGAGCTGGGCGCCGGCGTGCTGCCGAGCGCGGCGTCACCGGCTGCCGGGTCCGAAGAACCCTGGCAACCGGTGACGAGGACAACCAGCACACCCGCCATCGCCCCGGCGGCCGTACGACGTTTCAGCATCTTTCCCCCTCTTTGGGCACTCTGCAGTGCACTTGAAGACATAGATGCCTGGGAACGCCGAAAGGTTGCGATCAGCGCCTCACGGATTGGTGATCCGGTCGCCGGCCAGTGCGAGCGTCTGGATCGCGGAGAGTCCGTAGAGCGCCGTGGTGTTGGTCGAGACCCACTTCGCGGCCTTGGTCGGGTTGAGGGTGCTGTCGACGTCCTCGGCCGTCCATGGCAGGTTCGGGCCGTAGCCGTCACCGGTGTAGAACTCCTGCCAGGCGCGGGTCGCCAGGTCGTCGCGGTCCAGCCGGACAGCGGCGTACGCCGTGAGGCGCGCATGGCCCTGACGCAGGATCAGGTTGCCGAAGTGGGCACCGCACTCCGCCGTCTGCTCGGCGCGGCTGGCGTTGTACAGGCGGCAGTACTGCAGCCACGCCGCCTCGAACGCGGGCATGTCCACCAGGTCGATGAGCTCGGCGCAGACCTCCACCTGGCCGAACATGGCGCTCAGGTGCGACACGCTGACCAACTTCTCGGTCACCGGTGCGAAACGGCCGGTGTCCAGGTCGTACAGCCCGCTGCCGGTAACGAAGCCGTTCGGCATCGCACCGATCGTCTCCATCGTCCCGAGCAGCTTGGCCTTCGCCACGTCCGCCTTCGGCCCCCGCCGCTCCCACTCGGTCAGCCAGGCGGCCGCCAGACCGCTCCAGTCCGTCCCGAGCCCGATGGACAGCGCATGCGGGTCGGGCTCGTACGGCTCGGTGCGGATCTTCCGCAGCGGATCCAGCACGAGGAACGTCTGGTCGGAGTCGACCAGCTCGGACAGCAGGTCGCCCGTCCGCTCGTCGGCAGTCAGGTAGTAGTAGAACCGCCGGTACGCCGCCGTACTGATCCGCTGCTGTTTCGCGCTGTCCGCCCAGTGCTGTACGCCGTGCCGCGTGCCCAGACCGGCCCACTGCCCGAGATGGTAGACGTCGACCTCGCCGGTGTGCCGTGTCATCGCCTCGGCGAACCGGAAGATGTCGGACCGCCCGGAGCGCAGGAACGCGTACCAGAGCCACAGGTCCGGTGACAGCTCCGAGTTGTCCCACGCGTAGCCGCCGACGTCGTACCGCCACACCTGCCGGTCCTCGTCGAAGGTGTGCATGATGTCGCCGTAGTCCCAGAACCCGTACCAGTGCCGCGACTCGACCTGTCCGCGGTAGTAGTCGAACAGGAAGTCCAGGTGGTCCTCGATCGCGTTCTTGGCGGGTACGGACCGGTCCACCGGGCTGAACAGGGCGCCGAACACCCGGGTGCTCACCAGATGGTCAACCGGGTTGATCAGCTGCGGTGGTGTCCGTACCTGGTCGGCCAGGTCGCCCAGCCGCTCGGCCGACGGTGTCGCATCCAGCGCCCAGAAGGTCAGCTCGGACGTCCGGGCGATGCCGTACGGCGTCCCGAAGCCGGGCTCGTAGTCCTCGTACGTGATCTCGAGGGCGTCCAGTTGCTCCGGGTAGGTGTCCTGGCCCATGCCGTCGTGGTAGAACCGCGTGTCCATCGCACCGGCCTCCGGTGACCACAGCCAGACCGTCACCTCGGCCTCGTCGGTGGCAGCGTTCCGGATGTCGAGCTGCGTGGGATGCCGCTGCCAGAAGTCCCGCAGTCCGAAGGCGAAGCCGCCGCTGACACCGCCGACGTACCCGAGACCGGACGCACGCTTGCCCTGGTCGACGGCGACCCAGCCGCGGCCCTTCTTGGTCCGCTTGCGCACCGTGAACCCGTCCGCGGTCAGCTGGCTGAGCGAGTAGTCGCCCCACTCCGGAATCCACTGCAGCCGTGTCGTCACGCGCTGGTCCCACGTCGACGGATCCGGCAGCTTGGTCCCGGCCACCTGGGCCGCCCGGACGGCGGCGCCCGGATCGCGGCGCAGACCGGTGATGCCCTTGACCGCCTCGGTCAGCATCCCGTGGTCCGCACCGACGAAGCGGACATGCCGGTCGTACGTCGCGTCGCGCATCGGCACCGCGAACCGCACGCCGAGCCCCGCGATGTAGTCCTTCTGCCCGTCGCGGTCGTAGACGAACGTGTGCACCATCCGCACGTTCTCCGCACCGGCCACGAAGTACAGCCGGATCGAGAACGGCAACCAGGTGCGGCCCTTGCGGGACTTGTGCCGACCGTCCACCTTCACCACCGCACGCACCGGACCGGCCTGCTCGACGGTGATCTTCTGGATGTCGCTGACGTACCGCTCGCGGACCGCGCCGCCTTCCTCGTCGTCGGCGATCTTGTCTTGCTTCAGGTTGACCAGCACACCCTTGTGCGCGATCAGCACGTCACCGCGCCAGATCTGGCTGACGACCTCCGGCCCGCTCTTGCGGATCCGGGCGCGGATCACTCCGGTGTCCACGTCGACGTACATCTTCTCGTTCTTGACCGTGACCGGCCGCGGCGGCGCGGTCGCCGTACCGGGCCCGAGCGTGTACGACTCGGCCGGCGCGTCCACCGCGATCGCGTGCGCGCTCCACTTGAGCGAACCGTCCGGCCAGTAGGCGGTCGGCCAGCTCTGCAGCGGTACGTCGGCGCCGTCCGCGGCCTTGAGCGCGAACGACTGGTTCGCCGGTACGGTGCCTTTCGGCCACGGCGTGCCCCACGTTGTGACGGCTGCGGTGGTGGGCTTGCCTTCGAGCCAGGTCAGCTTCACCTCAGGGGGTTCGGCGGCCGCGGCTGCCGGGGCGTTCTCAATGCTGTCGAGCAGGGACACCGCAGGTACGGCGGCCATACCTGCGAGGACAGTACGTCGGGAGACCTCCATGCTGCTCCACCTCTGTCATTTCCGCTGTTACGTACGAATGTCAGGACGGTGTTCGGGGATCAATGCGAGGTTCTGAATCGCTGCCAGCGCGTACTGCGACGCGCCGTTGGTACTGATGAACGCGGCCTCGTCGACGGGCATCAGTGCACCGTCGACCGCGGTGGTGCGCCACTCGGCCGCGCGCTGCATCGCGTTGCGGTTCAGCTGGTCGCCTTCGTCGACGAAGAACTTCCGCCACGCCAGCCGGGCCAGTTCGGAGTCGCCGGTCCGCGCGGCGGCGTACGCGGCCAGTCGGCTGTGCGCCTGGACCAGTGAGATGCCCTGCAGCGGCTGACCGACCGCAGCGGTCTGCTCCTCGGGCGACAGCAGGTACAGCCGGCAGTAGTCGAGCCATGCCTTCTCGAACCCCGGTACGTCGAGGTCCAGGTCGATCAGCTCGGAGCAGATCTCCGGCAGCCCGAACAGCGACGAGAGATGCGAGACCGCGATCTGCCGGCGGCTCGTGTCGAACCGCCCCGTGGTCAGGTCGAGACGTGCGTTGCCGGTCAGGAAGCCGTAGTGCAGCGCGGCGATGTCGGACATGGTGCCGACCAGGCGCGAACGGGCACGCTCGTCGCCGTGGCGCTCCCAGCGCGTCAGCCACGCCGCAGCCAAGGCACCCCAGTCCACGCCGAGCTCGATGGACAGCGCATGGGGGTCCGGCGTGTAGACGTCCGGGCGCACCTTGCGCTGTGGGTCCACAGCGAGGAACGCGTCCTCGATGGACGCCAACTCGTCCATCAGGTCACCTGTGCGCTCGTCAGCGGTCAGGTAGTAGTAGAAGCGCCGGTAGATCGCACTGGAGATCCGTACCTGCTTGCAGCTGCAGCCCCAGTGCTGCACGTTGTGCCGTGATCCCAGACCCTTCCAGCGCCCCAGGTGATGTACGTCGACCTCGCCGGTGTGCCTGGTCATCGACTCGGCGAAGCGGAACACATCGGCCCGCCCGGTCCGCAGGTATTGGTACCAGAGCCACAGGTCGGGGGAGAGCTCCGAGTTGTCCCAGGCGTACCCGCCCACGTCGTACCGCCACGTGTGCCGGTCGCCGTCGTAGGTGTGCATGACGTCGCCGTAGTCCCAGAACCCGTACCAGCGCCGCTGCTCGCGTTGCCCGACGTAGTACTGGAACAGGAAGTTCAGCCGCGCCTCGACGTCCTGATGGTCCGCAGTGGGCAGACTCCAGGTGCCGAACACCCCCGCCTCCAGCAAACGCGCTGGCGCCACCGTGAGCAGACCGGGGGAATTCAGCAAGGCTACGTGCTCCGACAGCTCGTCTGACGATGGCGTGCTGTCGTAGACGCGCAGCGTCAGCTCATGAGTCCGGGCGATGCCGTGCGCGTTGCCGAATCCGGGCTCGTAGTCCTCGTAGGTGATCTCGAGTCCTTCGAGCTGTTCGGCGTACGTGTCCTGATCCATGCCGTCGTGCCAGTAGCGGACGTCCATAGCCGGCGCACTGGGTGACCACATCCACACCGTGGCGGTCGCGAGGTCGGTGGCCGCGTTGCGGATGTCCAGACGCGTCGGGTGGAGTTTCCAGAAGTCACGCAGTCCGAAGCCCAGCCCGCCGCTCACACCGCCGACGTACCCGTAGCCAGGCGCTCTGGTGCCGGACGGGATCGTGATCCACCCCTGACCCTGGCCGGTGCGCTTCCGCAGGGTGAAGCCGTCCGCGCTGGTCTGGTCGAGCGTGTAGTCGTTCCACTGCGGGATCAGGTGCAGGCGGTCGGCCACCTCGTGATTCGGGATCTCCTCGACCACGCCGCCGGCCACCTGCGTACGCCGTACCTCCGCACCCGGATTGCGCCGTAGACCGGTCAGGCCGCGGACTGCCTCGGTGAGGAAGCCGGACGGACCGGCCAGCCGGATGTGGCGGTTGTGGGACTCGTCGCGCATCACCACGTCCGCGCTGAGTCCCAGGCCGGCGAGGAAGTCCCGGTCCGGGTCGCCGTCCCAGACAAAGCTGTGAACGACCCGCACATCCGTCGCGCCGGCGTAGAAGTAGAGGCGTACCGAGAACGGCAGCCAGTCGCCGTGTCTGCCCTCCAGCTTCACAACCGCCCGCACCGGGCCGTCCTGTTCAACGGTGATGCGTTCGACCTCAGCGGTCGTCTGCTCTCGCCGTACGCCGAGGTCGTCGTCGGGAGCGTTCTGGCGCAGACTCACCAGGCGGACGTCCCGTACCACCTCCTGACCGTCGTACGAGATCTCGGCGACCAGTCTGGGCGCGCGGAGCACCCACGTGACCGGTCCGGTCGACACTCGCACCACACCGGCGGCCTGCTCGACCAGCACCGGTTGCTCCGGCGTGGCAGGCTCACCGACCACGAGCTCGTACGACGATTCGGGCTGCCCGGACGGCCCGATGGCGTGCGCAGACCACTTGACCGAACCGTCCGGCCATGTCGCGGTCGTCCAGCTCTGCACCGGCGTACCGTCGGCCAGCGCGAACCGGGTGCCCTCGGCAACCGTGCCACGCGGCCACGGAACACCCCAGGTGACGCCTTGCGCACAAGGAGTTTCCAGCCACTGCAGTGTCGTCATTCCTTCACCGACCCGATCAGGACACCCTTGGCGAAGTGCTTCTGCAGGAACGGGTAGAAGAGCAGGATCGGCAGCGTCGCCACCACCACGACCGCGAACTTCAGGCCCTGCTCGGGAAACGTGACCGTCTCCAGTTGCTGCAGCACGTTCGCCGAGTCCGCGTTCGCGGCGGTCAGCTGCCGGACGATCATCTGCAGCGTCCACTTCTTGCTGTCGTCGATGTAGAGCAGCGGCGACATGTAGTCGTTCCATATCCCGACCGCGTAGAACAGCGAGAACGTGGCGATGATCGGCTTCGACAACGGCAGCACGATCCGCAGGAACACGTTCAGCTCGTTGCAACCGTCGATCCGGGCCGCCTCCTCGAGCGCCTCGGGCAGCTCCTGGAAGAAGCTCTTCACCACGATCAGGTAGAACGGGTTGATCGCCAGCGGCAGGATCAATGCCCAGTAGCTGTCCAGCAGTCCGAGGTCACGGACGACGAGGTACGTCGGGATCATGCCGCCGCTGAACACCAGCGTGAAGATCACCAGGTTCAGCACCAGCGCCCGCCCCGGAAGGAACCGCTTCGCCAGCGGATACGCCATGGTCAAGGTCAGCACCAGCTGGACCAGGGTGCCGACCGCGGTCACCGCGACCGTGGTCAGCAACGCGCGGACGAACGTATCGGTCGAGAAGATGTAGTGGTAGGTGTCGGTGACGAACTTCTCCGGCCACAGGAAGAACGGCCGCGAACTGATCTCGGACTCGGTCGCGAACGATCCGGCTAGCACGTAGAGCAGCGGCAGCACCGTGATCAGCGCCAGCGCGGTCAGCAGCACGACGTTGAGCACGTCGAAGACGCGGCTGCCGACCGAGTCGTAGTACTTGACGCGTTGTTTCATGAGCAGTCCTTTCCCCGCGACTCAGAAGAGCCCGCGCTGGCCGAGCCGCTTGGCCAGGAAATTCGAGCCGAAGATCAGCAGCACGCCGACGATCCCCTTGAACAGGCCGACCGCGGTCGCGTAGCTGAACGACCCCTGGGTGATGCCGATGTAGTAGACGAACGTGTCGAACACGTCGGCGACGTCCCGGTTGAGCGAGGTGGTCATCAGCCAGATCTGCTCGAACCCGGAGTCCAGCAGGTTGCCCGACGTCAGGATCGCCATCACCACGATCGTCGGCCGGATCGCCGGCAGCGTGATGTGCCAGAACTGCCGCCACCGCCCGGCGCCGTCCACCCGGGCCGCCTCGTACAGCTGCGAGTCGACACCCGCCAGCGCCGCCAGGTAGATGATCGTGCCCCACCCGGTCTGTTTCCACAGCAGCTGCAGCACGATCAGCGGCCGGAACCAGTCCGCCTGCGCGACGTAGTCGGTCTTCTGCCCGCCGACGATCCCGTGGATCCAGTTCGCGATCACGCCGAAGTCCACCGAGAACAGCAGGTAGGTGAGCGAGGCAACGATCGTCCAGGACAGGAAATGCGGGATGTAGACCAGGGACTGCACGGACCGTTTCAGCACGTTGATCCGTAGCTCGTTCAGCATCAGCGCCACCACGATCGGTGCCGGGAACACGAACAGGATCGTGAGCAGCGCGAGCAGCAGCGTGTTGAACAGCAGCCGGCCGAAGTCCGGGCCGGTGAACAGCTCCTGGAAGTGCTTCAGTCCGACCCACTCGCTGCCCGAGTAGCCGAGGAACGGCACGTAGTCCTTGAACGCGATCGTCAGCCCGTACATCGGCAGGTACTTGAACAGCGCGAAGTACGCCAGACCGGGCACGAGCATCAGGTACAACCAGCGGTACCGCCACAGGTTGTGGGTACGGCGGGTGCGCTTGCGGGTGGCCGCCGGCCGCGGGGACTCCGCGGCCGGCGGTACCACCTCGGGCACCAGGTCGGTGGCCATCGACGTCCCGGCCCCGTCAGCCGCCGGCCTTGGCGGCCAGGTCGTTGACCTCCTTGACGATGTCCGCACCGCCACTGTCGTACCAGCGCTTGATCTGCGCCTTCAGCTGCTCCTGCGTGATCGCTCCGGACAGGTACTTGATCCGCGCGTCCGGAATGATCGTGTCCAGCGTCTGGCCCTTCGCCACCGCGGTCGGCGCGATGATGCTGAGCGCCGGGTTGAACACCGCGGTCTTCAGGTCCTCGTTCATCAGCACATCGAACTTCTCCCGCATCGTCCGGCTGGCCTCGTCGTTCGGCCGCAGCGCGTACGCGCCGAGCCCGACCGACGCCCGGGTGCCGAGCTGGATGAAGGCCTTGTCGACGTCGTTCTGGATCGCCTTCACCTTCGGGTCGTCCTGGTTGATCGGCACCGCGTACTCGCCGTCGACCGTGAAGTTGCGGCCCTCGATCCCGTTCGTCAGCAGGATCGAGCCCTCCTTCGACTGCAGCTTGTCCAGCGTCTTCAGCACGTCGTCGAGCTGCTCCTCGGTGCGCACGTGCTGCTTGGAGATCGCCATCACCATGTTGTAGCCGGTGAACGGATACGAGTGCTTCTCGCCGTCCGGGCCCTTCAGGTTGCCGACCAGCGTGACCTTGTCGAAGTCCTTCGGGTTCTTCTCCTTGAACAGGTCCAGCAGCTGGGTGGCCCGCACGTTCACGTCGATGATCATGCCGCCCTTGCCCTGCACGAACGGGTCGTTCCAGTTCGCGCTGTCGAGGGTCGCGAAGTCCGGGTTCACCAGGCCTTCCTGCACCCAGTTCCGCAACCACTCGTTCGCCCGCAGGAACTCCGGCGTGTCGAAGCCCGGCACCAGCTTGCCGTCGCGCTCACCCCATCCGTTCGGCGCGCCGAACCAGGTCTCGACGACGTCGTACGGGCTCGCGCTGGCGTAACCGCCCGGCCACTTCGGGATGATCAGCCCGTAGGTGTCCTTCTTGCCGTTGCCGTCCGGGTCCTGCTCGGTGAACGCCTTCGCGATCGCGTACAGATCCTCGACGCTCTGCGGCTCCTTCAGCCCGAGCTTGGCCAGCCAGTCCTTGCGGATCACGATGCCGGAGCGCAGCAGCGGCCGGACCCGGTAGATCCCGTACGTCTTGCCGTTGGTCTGGCTGTTCTTCGCGGTCTGCTCGTTCGACGGCTTGAGGTTCGGGTACTTGTCGAGCTTGCCGGTCAGATCCCAGAACGCGCCGGCCTCGGCCGCCTTCACGAACGACGGGCCCTTCTCGTTCACCACCATCACGTCCGGGATCTTGTCCGAGGCGAGCGTGACGTTGGACTTGTCGCCGTACTCCGCGTTCGGCACCCAGGTGACCTTCAGCTTCTTGCCGATCAGTTTCTCGACCGCCTGCTGCAGTTCCCCGTTCGGGTCCGGCGCGGTGCCGAACAGCGGTGCCATCACCGTCAGCTCCGTGGCGGCCGCCTCGCCGCCGGAGTCGTCACCACCTCCGGAGCAGGCGGAGACGGCGAGCAGTGCCGCCGACAGTGCGGCGGCGACGGCAAGGCGCCGTCGGGACAGGTTCTTCATCGGTTCCCTTTCAGTGACCACTCGGGTGCAGACGCGCGTCGTTCTCGGCGAAGAAGCGCAGGCACAGCCAGGTGTCGAGGTGGATCCAGGCGCCGGCGGCCAGTACGAACCCGAACACCGGGAACTTGACCGACACGAAGGCGATGGTCACCGCGACGAACAGCAGGACCAGCGACGACGCCGGCCGCGCGAGCGCGACCAACGATGCCTTGGGCAACAACATCCGGATCCCGAGGTCGTAGTGCACGGCCATCGGGAACGCGTAGGCGGCGATCAGCCCGAGCGCGACGAGCGCCACCAGGCTGGCCAGCCGGGGGAGTGCCGCTCCGAGCGCGGCGAAGTACAGGTAGTTGCCGATCAGAACGATCGCGGCGGCGAGCAGGGGCAAAACCAGCAGCGTGCCGCGGCGGAACTCGCGACGGAACGCCGCCTGGAAGGCGGGAAAGGCGTGAAACGATTCATCGGATGACCTGCGTCTGGCCAACGAATACGCTGCGAGCGTCGCCGGGCCGATACCCAGAGCGACACCGCCGAGCAGCGTGAAGAGGATCCACAACGCGTTCAGCTTGATCACCCAAAGGACCTCGTCCGCGAAGCTGTACAGCTTGACGGCCCAGCCTGTGTCCATGCCGGTTCCTGCCTGTGTGCGGGGCGAAAAGTGTTGTGACCGTATGGTTGAATCGTCTCAATGTCAAGACCTCGGAAAGCGTTTGTCGCTTCCTGGTCACGGGGCTGCGGAAGGGAACGGTTCGGTGCAGTTCAGGGCTGCGACACGCGCAGATTCGCGTACTCGCCGATCAACGGCGCCATCTGGCGGAAGCCGAGTTTGCCGCCGGGCAGCGGGTTCTCGTCGGACCAGGAGAAACTGACCAGGTCGTTGATCGCGAACGTGATCTCGCCGCGGTGCACCGTCAGCCGCAGGTGGTACGGCGGATCGGCGTCGGCGACGTCCGGGATCGGGTCGGCGCCCTGCGCAACCAGGTGGAACCCGTAGCTCTTGCGCAGGTTGCAGGTGTGGAAGGCCCGCTCGGCCGGCCAGCGCCTGCGGAAGTACGAGACGTGGTAGGTGTCGAGGTCCCCGTGGTGATACTGCTCGTACGGACCGGTGCGCGGCGGCAAGTCGAACAGATCCTCGCCGTTGCGGCCTTTCGCGTGGAAGAACAGGATGCACAGACCGGGCTCCCGGAGCGGCCAGAAGTCCCACTCGACCGTGACGTCCGCGGGGAAGTCCTCGGGACACCACAACACGACGTTCGCGTCCTGTCCGTCCTCGGCGGGTCTCAGGCTCTCCAGCCGCAGCCGGTTCAGCGGGAACGACGTCGCCCCGTCGCCCTCGAGCCGGAATTCGTCGAGGTCGGCGGGGGAGGCGAGCGGGTTCGCGTAGAGCACGCTCATCGGCGGCGTTGGTGGTCGCTGGAGTCGCGGACGATCAGGTCCGGCTGGAAGATCACCTGGCGATGCCGGTGCCGCTCCGCGGACTCCACTTCCTCCTGCAGCAGCTCCATCGCGGTCCGCCCGAGCAGCTCGGCCGGCTGCCGCACGGACGACAGTGGTACGGCCGCAGCGCCCGCGAAGTCGATGTCGTCGTACCCGACGATCGCCATGTCCCGCGGCACCCGGAGCCCGGCCGCCGCCATCGCCTGCAGGAATCCCAGTGCGAGCAGGTCGTTGGCCAGGAACGCCGCGGTCGGCCGCGAGCGCGCCGGCAGCGCGGCGATCCGCTCGCCGACCGCGCGACCCTGCACCGCGCCCATCACGTCGACCTCGTAGAACCGCAGGTCGACCTCGCCGGATTCCTCGACGACCGCGGTGATGCCTTCCTTGCGGTCGGCAACCTGTTGCATCGTGAACGGCCCACCGATGAAGGCGATCCGGCGATGCCCGGCCTCGATCAGGTGGTTCCCGGCGAGACGTCCGCCGAGCTGGTCGTCGACCGACACCGAGCACAGTCCGCGGTCCGCCGTACGGTCCACGAGCACGACCGGCGTACCGCGGTCGACCAGCGCGGTGAGTCGCGGGTCGCGGCTGTCGAACGGGGTGATCAGGATGCCCATCACGCGCTGCTGCTCGAGCTGGTCGAGGTGATGCCCCTCGCGCACCGGGTCGGTCTTGCTGTTGCACAACATCACGACGGTGTCATGGGCGTAGGCGAGCGCCTCGGCGCCTTCGGCGAGGTCGGTGAAGAACGGGTTCGTCACGTCGAGGACGACCAGCCCGACCGTCCGGCTCTTGCCGGCGCGGAGGTGGCGGGCCGCCTCGTTGCGCACGAAGCCGAGCGCGTCGATGCTCTCCTGCACCCGCTTGCGGGTCGCCGGCGCGACGATGGACGGCCGGTTCAAGAAGTTGCTCACGGTCCCCACCGACACCCCGGCCTGCCGCGCAACCTCTTTGATGCTGGGCGTCGCCATCGTCCCCCATCCCAGCCGGTCTGTCCTTCGCCCCGGGGCTTCCTGGAGCGTCTGGCTGAGTCTATCCAGGTCGATTTGAATCGTCTAAATCACCGGGGCGCGGACGTCCAGGTATGCAGAACCCGCCGTTGAGCGGCTCAACGGCGGGCTGTCGCGGGGTTGTGCATACCTGGCCGTTCAGCCGGCTTCGCGTTCGTGGACCGCGTAGGTCAGATAGGTGACGCGGCCGGTGAACTCGGTGTCCCGGGGCTCCAAGGCGATGCGGTCGGCGTTCACCTCGTCGAAGAGGCGGGTGCCGGTGCCGAAGAGCACGGGGGAGACGGTGATCGTGAACTCGTCGATCAAGCCGGCGTTGAGGTACTCGAGGATGGTGGTGGCGCCGCCGGCGATCCGGACGTCGCGCTCACCGGCTGCCTCGCGGGCCTGCTTGAGGGCGGATTCGATGCCGTCGTTGACGAAGTGGAAGGTCGTACCGCCGGGGCGCTCCCACGGTTCGCGTTCGGTGTGGGTGACGACGAAGACCGGGGTGTGGAACGGCGCCTCCTCCGGCCACGCCAACTCGCCGCCGTCGAACATCCGCTTGCCCATGACGCTCGCACCGGTTCGTTCGAACGTCGCCTGGGAGATCTCGTTGTCCCGGTTCTCCGCACCGCCCTCGCCGAGCTTCAGGTTCTCCCGGAAGAATCGCTGCGGGAAGGTCGTCTGATGCAGTTCGCCCCACTGCGCCATCCACCGCCGGACGGCCGGATCGTCGGGCTTTCTCTCAGGGCCGAACATGTCCTCGACCGGCACCTCCGCGGGCGCGATGAACCCGTCCAGCGACATCGTCACGTGGAAGAACACCGTGCCTGCCATCAGTCCTCAGCCCCCAACGAGGTCACGTACGTCGCCAGCTTGGCCAGCGTCTGCCGCCCGCCCTCGACGGCGTGGTACTGCTCGACCGCCTGATCGCGCAGTTCGCGGGTCGGGAACACGGTCCGCAGTTCGACCCGCGTCGCCGTACCCTCCGGCTCGAACGTCAGGACCGACTCGAAAGCGTTCGGGTCGTCGGCCGACTCACCGTGCAGCAATTCGATCCGTTCCGGCGGCGTGATGGCTGTCCAGCGGATCCACTCGGAGTAGTCCGTCCCGTCGGGCCCGTGCATCGTGAAGTCCCACACCCCGCCGACCCCGAACTCGAACGATCGCGTCGTGGTGCTGAACCCCTCCGGACCCCACCACTGCGACAGGTGGCGGACGTCGGTGAACACCTCGAACACCAGTTCCCGCGGGGCGTCCACGATCCTGGAGACGGCCACCTCCCGATCGGCTGTCACTCCTACTTCGCTCACCGCTGTTCCTCCCTGGTCTGTTTGAGCTCCTGTACGTAGGCATCCAGTCGCTCGAAGCTCTCGTTCCAGAACTGCTCGAATCCGCCGGTCCACTCGTGCACCGGCCGCAGCCCACGGGCATCCAGGCCGTACAGCCGCTGCTTCCCGGCTTTGCGGTCCCGCACCAGGCCCACCTCCCGGAGCACCCGGAGATGCTTCGACGTGCCCGGCTGCGTCATCCCGAGCTCCTCGGCGAGCTCGGTCACCGGACGCTCACCCGACCGCAACAGCACCAGGATCTGCCGGCGCTGCGGCTCGGCGATCGCGTTGAACACATCCGACGTCGTCGCTGCCCGGGCCATGCGTAGATCATATGCCCATATGGGAATACGTCAAGCGCAGCGCTCGGCTCGTGCGCTCTTCCCGGTGATGTGACTCGCAAGTAACATGGCGGGATGAGTCAGGTGCTGGGGTTGTGGGAGCGGTTGCGGCGGGTGCCGGGTGGGGGCTGGGTGTTCTCCCAGGGGTTCGCGTGGAAGGCGCCGTACTTTCGGTCGGTGCGGCCGCGGTTCGTGCAGGTGAGTCCGAACTTCGCGGCGTTGACCGTGCCGAAGCGACGGGCGGTGCTGAATCACATCGGGACCGTGCATGCGATTGCCGTGTGCAACGGTCTGGAGGCGGCGATGGGCGCGCTCGCGGAGGCGACCGTACCGGCGGGCAAGCGCTGGCTGCCGAAGGGGATGGAGGTCGCGTACCTCGCCAAGTCGACGTCCGACCTGACTTGTACCGCCGAGACCGACCCGGCCGCCTGGACCGCAGGCCCCGACGTACCCGTGCGGGTCCGGGCGACCCGCGACGACGGCACGGTCGTCGTCGCGGGCACGATCCACCTGTGGGTGACGGACAGGAAGTAGCCGGCAGGCGACGAAAGTACCCAGCGAGACGGCGGCTCGGCGACGTAAGGTCTGCGGGTGACCGAGCTGCGGGTGGTGGATGTTGCCGAGGATCAGTTGGACGACGTGTTCGAGGTACGGACGCGGTCGTTCGGCCCGGGCGGTGACAAGGAGGAATGGAAAGAGTCGGCGCGGACCTTCATCGCCGACGGGCGCTACCTCGGCGTCCAGGACGGTGACACGGTGGTCGCGGCGGCGCGGATCTGGCCGTTCGAGCAGTGGTGGAGCGGACGCCGCGTGGGCAACGGCGGTGTGGCCGGCGTCGTCGTCGCGCCGGAGTACCGCGGCCGCGGGGTCGGGAGCCTGTTGATGCGCGCGGTGTTGCAGCGGTGTGTCGACAAGGGCTGTCCGTTGACGTCGCTGTATCCCGCGACGACAGTCCTCTACCGGCACCTTGGGTACGAGTTCGCCGGCAGCAAGCACGAGTACACCTTCCAGGCCGCGGATCTGCGCACCCTGGGCGGCGGCGGTACGGCGGTCCGCAAAGCCGGACCGGGCGACGCGGACTTGTTCATCGAGCTCGCCTCGAAGGTCAACGAGCAGCGGCGTACGAACGGCCCGCTGATCTGGCCGCGCCGGGAGGTCGAATCCTGGCTGAAGGACGACAACAACTTCGCGTACGTCGCCGAGGACGGATTCGTCGTCTACCGGTGGTCCGACGGCAACCTGGCCGTCGAGGAACTCGTCGCGGGCTCGGAGGAGACCACCCGCGCGCTCTGGGCGACCGTGGGCTCGGGGTCGTCGATCGCGAAGACGGTCAGCGCGTGCGTCCCGCCGTTCGACCCGATCCACTTCCTGGCCGAGCACGAGGCCACCAGGCAGGCCCACCAGACCCGGTGGATGCTGCGCCTCGTCGACGCCCCGGCCGCGCTCGCGGCCCGCGGGTTCGCGAACAGCGCCGTACTCGAGGCGGATTTGCGCATCGACGACCCCGACGTCCCGGCGAACACCGGCGATTGGCACCTGTCGGTCCATGACGGATCCGCCGAACTCACGCCGAGCGAGCCCGTCGACGGAGCCGTCCGGCTCGGCCCGCGGGGCCTGGCCGCGCTGTACGCCGGTACGCCGTTCGCAACGCTCCGTGGCACCGGACTGGCGTCCGGGGGTGTGCCCGAGCTCGATGCGGCGCTGGACGCTGCGTTCGGTGGACAGCCGGCGTACATGCTCGACGACTTCTGAGTTCGGCGCGTCGGTTGCGGTCCGCGGGACGCCTCCGCTTAGGGTTGTCGAACAAACGTTCGGAGGTGGTCCATGCGGGTGCTCGGCGTCGACCCTGGTCTGACCCGGTGCGGCCTCGGCGTGGTCGAGGGGACCCCGGGGAAACCGCCGGCGCTGGTCGCCGTCGGGGTGATCCGGACGCCGGCCGACCTTGATGTGTCGAAGCGCCTGGTGCGGATCGAGGAGGAGCTCGACGAGTGGATCGCCCGGCACCAGCCGGACGCGGTCGCGGTCGAGCGGGTGTTCGCTCAGCACAACGTCCGGACCGTGATGGGGACGGCGCAGGCGTCCGGGGTCGCGATGGTGGTCGCGGCCCGGCGCGGGCTGCCGGTCGCACTGCACACCCCGAGCGAGGTGAAGGCCGCGGTCACCGGGTCGGGGCGCGCGGACAAGGAGCAGGTGACCACGATGGTGACCCGGATCCTCAAGCTGAGCGAGCGGCCGACCCCCGCGGACGCCGCCGATGCCTTGGCGCTGGCGATCTGCCAGGTCTGGCGCGGCGGGGTGGCGAGCAAGCTGCAGCAGGCGGCCACCACCCGGTCGCACCTGGAGGCCGCCGCGCAGGCGCAGTCGCGGCTGCAGCTGGCGAGACTGCGGGCCGCGGTCGCGGCTCAACAAGGCAAGCAGTGAGCACGAAGATGAACGGGCTTGGAGGTTGGCGATGATCGCCTTTGTGCGTGGGCCGGTGGCGGCCATCGGTGTGGACAGCGCCGTCGTCGAGGTCGGGGGAGTGGGCCTGCAGGTGTACTGCGACCCGGGCACGCTGGCCGGCCTCCGGCCGGGGCAGGAGGCCCGGATCTCGACGTCGATGGTGGTCCGCGAGGATTCGCTGACGTTGTACGGGTTCGCCGACGACGACGCGAAGAACCTGTTCGAGCTGCTGCAGACCGCGTCCGGCGTCGGGCCGAAGCTCGCCCAGGCCGCGCTCGCGGTGCTCAACCCGGATCAACTGCGGCAGGCGGTCGCGACCGAGGATCTCGCCGTACTCGTGAAGGTGCCGGGCATCGGCAAGAAGGGTGCGCAGCGCATCGTGCTGGAGCTCAAGGACAAGATCGGTGCACCGTCGAAGACCGTGACCGGGCGGCCGCTGCAGACGCAGGAGGCTTGGCGCGAGCAGGTGCACGCCGGCCTGGTCGGCCTGGGCTGGTCGGCGCGCGATGCCGAGGACGCGGTCACCGCCGTGTCGCCGCTGGCCGCCGACAACCCGAACCCGTCCGTCCCCGACCTGCTGCGTGCCGCGCTGCGCGTGCTCTCCAAGGCGTAAGAGATGGAAGACAACGTTCGCCCGCTGGTCTCCGCGGATGCGGTCGACCTGGAGGAGCGCAAGATCGAGTCCGCGCTCCGGCCGCGCACGCTGGCCGAGTTCGGCGGTCAGCGGCGGGTCAGCGAGCAGCTCGAGCTGGTGCTGCACGCCGCCCGCGGCCGCAACCGCGCCCCGGACCACGTGCTGCTCTCCGGCCCGCCCGGCCTGGGCAAGACCACGCTCGCGATGATCATCGCCAGCGAACTGTCGGCACCGCTGCGGGTGACCAGCGGTCCGGCGATCCAGCACGCCGGCGACCTGGCCGCGATCCTGTCCGGGCTCAGCGAGGGCGAGGTGCTGTTCCTGGACGAGATCCACCGGATGTCGCGGCCGGCCGAAGAGCTGCTCTACATGGCGATGGAGGACTTCCGGGTCGACGTGATCGTCGGCAAGGGTCCCGGCGCCACCGCAATTCCGCTCGAGATCCCGCCGTTCACGCTGGTCGGTGCGACCACCCGGGCCGGTCTGCTGCCGGGGCCGCTGCGGGACCGGTTCGGCTTCACCGGTCACCTGGAGTTCTACGACGCCGCCGAGCTGGAGAAGATCGTGAACCGGTCGGCCACCCTGCTCGAGGTCGACATCACGCCGGAAGGTGCGAGCGAGATCGCGTCCCGGTCCCGCGGTACGCCGCGGATCGCGAACCGGCTGCTCCGCCGGGTGCGCGACTACGCCGAGGTTCGCGCGGACGGCATCATCACGCTCGCGCTGTCCAAGGCCGCCCTCGATCTGTACGAGGTCGACAGGATGGGTCTGGACCGGCTCGACCGGGCCGTTCTGGACGCGTTGTGTCGCCGGTTCGGCGGCGGACCGGTCGGTCTGTCGACGCTGGCGGTTGCGGTCGGCGAGGAACGTGAGACCGTGGAGGAAGTAGCGGAACCTTTCCTGGTCCGATCGGGTTACCTGGCGCGGACGCCGCGTGGCCGGGTGGCCACGCCCGCGGCCTGGCGGCACATCGGCCTGAAGGTACCGAAGGGCGCGACGTTCGCGGACACGCTCTTCGACACCGACGAGGACTGACCGGCCGGGGAGACGTCCGTACCCAACTGAAGACAAGCGCACCGTCCGGGAACGTCCACGGGCGCTGAAGCGTAGACACTGCGAGATGGTGCAGTGCAGCGACAGCGCAGCAACAGTGCAGCAACAGTGCGTGGTGAGTAACTCAAACGTGACCCGGTGTCATGAGGCAGTTGTTGACACTCAGGGTTAGACTCCCCGGTGGCCTGACCTCCAGGTCGTCCGCTGCGACCTGCGCGTTCGTGCAGGGCCCGCTTACCACCGACCGACGAAGGATTCTGAGACCCGATGCAACTCCTCGCCGTACCGATGGCCTCCTCCGGGGGTGGCGGTGGCATCACGCTGCTGCTTCCGCTGATCCTGATCGTCGGAATGATCTGGTTCATGAGCCGCACGCAGAAGAAGCAGCGCCAGCGGCAGGCCGAGACCGTCGCCGCGCTGCAGCCGGGCACCAAGGTGATCACCACCAGCGGCCTGGTCGGCATCGTCGAGGAGACCGACGACGAGTACGTGACGCTGGAGATCTCCGACGGTGTCCTCGTGCAGGTGGTCAAGGCCGCGATCGGCCGGGTCATCCCTGACGACGACACCGACAACAGCATCGACGAAGCCGCCGACGAGGCGGTCACCACCGACGACACCACCGACGACACCACCGACACCTCTGACGCTGCGAAGGTCGATGTTCCGGACGCCAAGTCCGGTGAGCAGGCCGCGGGCAAGGTGCAGGACTCGCCGAAGCTGCCGCCGACGCACACCGAGAACTGATTTCGTCCTGACCCAACGGCCTGCGGCGCGGACCCCGGCGTCCTTCGGACGCTGCGGCGTGCCCAGAAGTACAAAGGTTGACAACTGACGTGGCAACGAGTTCGACATCCCGCCCCGGGCGGAGCCTGATCGGCCTACTGGTCGTCGTGGTGCTGCTGCTCGGGGTGATGGCGCTGACCAAGACCTGGACGCCCAAGCTCGGGCTGGACCTCCGGGGCGGCACCACCATCACGCTGACCGCGAGCACCATCGACGGCAGCGGCAAGGTCACCGCCGAGCAGCTGAACGAAGCGAAGAACATCATCAGCCAGCGGGTCAACGGTGCGGGTGTCGCCGAGGCCGACATCACCACCTCCGGGGCCAACCACATCAATGTGGCCGTCCCCGGCGCCACGAAGGAATCCCTGGTGTCGCAGGTCGGCCAGACCGCCCTGCTGTACTTCCGGGTCGTGTACGACGCGCAGGCTGCCGCGCCGCCGCCGCAGCCCTCCGCCACACCGAAGCCGGGTACGACGCCGAGTACGACACCGGGTACGAAACCCAGTACCACGCCGAAGCCGGGTACGACGATCAAGCCGAGCGCGCCCCCGACCAGTACGCCGAAGGGCCGTGCCTGGTCGAGCGCGCTGGGCGAGGCCACGCCGACACCGACGCCCAAGCCGAGTACGACGCCGTCGGCCACGCCCTCCGCCACTCCGTCAGCCACGCCGTCGACGCCGGCCGCCAACGGCAGCGACCCGTTGAACTACACGCCGGACGCCGCGACCCAGGCCGCGTTCGCGGCGTTCAAGTGCGGTGACAAGCAGGTCGACGACCCGAACAAGGCGATATTCTCCTGCGACCGCGACGGTACGTACAAGTACCTGCTCGGGCCGGCGATCCTGAAGGGCACCGACCTGTCGGACGCCTCCGCCGGCATCCCGCAGAACGGCCTGCAGTGGCAGGTCGACCTGAAGTTCACCGGCGAGGGCGGCGAGAAGTTCCTCAAGGCCACCGAGGCGATCTCGAAGCGCGGCCAGGGCCAGAACCTGTTCGCGATCGTGCTGGACGGCGAGACGATCTCGACGCCGAGCGTCAACAACCCGATCCCGGGTGGTCAGGCCCAGATCACCGGTACGTTCACCGAGGCCGAGGCCCGCGACCTGGCCAACGTGCTGAAATACGGTGCGCTGCCGGTGAAGTTCGACATCTCCTCGGTCGAGACGGTGTCGCCGCAGCTCGGTGGTGACCAGCTCTCGGCCGGTATCTGGGCGGGTGTGATCGGCCTGGCGCTGGTCGTCCTGTTCTGCTTCCTGTACTACCGCGGCCTCGGCATCGTCGTGGTCCTGTCGCTGCTCGCGGCCGCTGTGCTGACCGGATCGCTGGTGATCCTGCTCGGCAAGGCGATCGGGTTCACGCTGACCCTGGCCGGTATCGCCGGTCTGATCGTCGCGGTCGGTATCACCGCGGACTCGTTCATCATCTACTTCGAACGGCTGCGGGACGAGGTCCGTGAGGGCCGCAGCCTGCGGTCGTCGGTCGAGACCGGGTGGGCCCGCGCCAAGCACACGATCATCGCGGCCGACTCGATCTCGCTGCTGGCCGCGATCGTGCTGTACGTGCTCGCGATCGGCAGCGTCCGCGGCTTCGCGTTCACGCTCGGCCTGACCACGCTGATCGACCTGGTCGTGGTGTTCCTGTTCACCAAGCCGCTGGTCTCGCTGCTGGCCCGGACCGACTTCTTCGGCCACGGGCACAAGCTGTCCGGTCTGGATCCCGAGCATCTCGGGGTCGAACGCCTGCCCGGGCAGATGAAGCCGGAAGCCCGGCCGGGCCGCTCGCGCCGGACGCCGTCCACGCACAAGCCGGTCGGAGGGGAGGTCTGATGTCGAAGCTCGGACAGCTCGGTGCCAAGCTGCACCGCGGCGAGGTCTCCTACGACTTCGTCGGCCACCGCAAGTTCTGGTTCAGCCTCTCGGCGATCCTGGTGCTGATCTCGCTGGGCGGCCTGTTCGCCCGCGGCTTGGCGCTCGGGATCGAGTTCCGCGGCGGCGTCGAGTACGAGGCGAAGGTCGCGGTCACCAGCAACACCGTGCAGGACTTCACCGAGGCGGTGAAGGCGACCAACGCCGAGAACCTCGGTGACCCGGTGGTCACCACGATCAACAACGAGAAGGTCCGGATCCAGACCAAGCCGCTGGACCAGGCCGACATCGGCAAGGTCCGCGAGGCGATCGCGCAGGAGGCCGGCGTCCCGGCCGATCAGGTCACGTCCCAGCAGATCGGTGCCTCCTGGGGCAAGCAGATCGCCGACAAGGCGATCATGGCGCTGGTCGTGTTCCTGGTCCTGGTGTTCGCGGTGATCTGGCTGTACTTCCGCGAGGCCAAGGCCTCGATGGCCGCGATCATCGCGCTGATCCACGACGTCACGATCACGGTCGGTATCTACGCGCTGATCGGCTTCGACGTCACGCCGGCCACCGTGATCGGCGTCCTGACGATCCTCGGGTACTCGCTGTACGACACGGTCGTCGTGTTCGACAAGGTCCGCGAGAACACCCGCGGCATCACCGGATCCAACCGTTTCACCTACTCGGACGCGACGAATCTGGCGGTCAACCAGACCGTCGTCCGGTCGATCAACACCACGGTCACGGCGCTGCTGCCGGTCGGCGCGATCCTGGTCGTCGGCACGGTCGTGCTCGGTACCGGTCCGCTCAAGGACCTGTCGCTGGCGCTGTTCGTCGGTATCGCTGTCGGTGCGTACTCGTCGATCTTCATCGCGCCGTCGCTGCTCGCGGTCTTCAAGGAGCGCGAGCCGGGCATGCAGGCGCTGAGCAAGCGGGTGGCGGCGAAGCGGGCGCAGGTCGCCGCTTCGGGTGGTCTCGCGACGGCCGGTGCGTCGGTCGGCGGTGCTGCGCGGTCCGCCGTACCGGCTGCGCCGCGGACGCCGGACCGGTCGAAGGGCGCGGCTCCGACCGCGTCGGCGCGGCCGATGAAGTCCACGGCGGCCGGCCGCCCGCAGCCGACCCGCAAGCCCCGGTCGAAGCGCGGTAAGTGATGCGGTCGCTCGAGCAGGTCCTGTCGGACGGCATCCGCGACATTCCGGACTACCCGCAGACGGGGGTGGTGTTCAAGGACATCACCCCGCTGCTGGCCGACCACACCGGGTTCACCCAGGTGGTCGAGGCGCTGGCCGCGGCGGGCAAGGACGACGACGGCAACCCGGTCGTCGACAAGGTGGTCGGGATCGAGGCCCGCGGCTTCATCCTGGCCGCCCCGGTCGCGCTCGCGCTCGGTGCCGGGTTCGTCCCGGTGCGCAAGAAGGGCAAGCTGCCGGCCGCGACGTACGAGGAGTCGTACGCGCTGGAGTACGGCGAGGCGACGATCGAGGTGCACCAGGACGCGTTCGCGTCCGGGGACCGCGTGCTCGTGATCGACGACGTGCTGGCGACCGGAGGTACTGTGGAAGCGTGCCTGCGGCTGATCCGGCGTTGTGGCGCCGACGTGGTCGGTACGGCGGTGCTGCTGGAGCTCTCGTTCCTCCCGGGACGTCAGCGGCTGAGCGGTGAGCACGTCAGTGCTCTGGTGACCGTCTGACCCGACGTCGAGGTCCGCTTTCGGGCAAACTGTGTGTGTCCGGAAGTTGACTCGGCGTGTTGTCCACAGCCGGTTCTGCCTCGTTGGCGCGAGACCTCTAGACTGGTGGCCTGTCGGCGGAGGGACACAACGTGGGCGAAGACCCGGCGATGACATCTGCGGTATCCAACGCAGTACCGCAGGAGCCTGAGCGCGCGCCGGCACCGGCGCGTCCGGCTCCCGTGTCCAAGCCGGCGCCCCAGCCCCCAGCGACCCAGCAACCGCGGATGGCACCGGCCCGGGTCCGGGCCCGGCTGGCCCGTCTCGGCGGGACCCGGCATCCGAATCGGGCGCCGATGCTCGAGCCGCTGTTCCGGGTGGTCCGCGCGACGCATCCGAAGGCGGATCTCGCGCTGATCGAGCGGGCGTACCGGACCGCGGAGAAGTACCACGCCGGCCAGATGCGCAAGAGCGGCGATGCGTACATCACGCATCCGCTCGCGGTCGCGACGATCCTCGCCGAGCTCGGTATGACCACCACCACGCTGTGCGCCGCGCTGCTCCACGACACCGTCGAGGACACGCCGTACACGGTCGAGGAGCTGACCCGTGACTTCGGCGAAGAGATCGCCATGCTGGTCGACGGCGTCACCAAACTCGACAAGGTGCGGTACGGCGAGTCCGCGCAGGCCGAGACCATCCGCAAGATGGTCGTGGCGATGTCGAAGGACATCCGGGTGCTGGTGATCAAGCTCGCCGACCGGCTGCACAACATGCGCACGCTCGGCTTCCTGCGGCAGGAGAAGCAGGAGAAGAAGGCGCGCGAGACGCTGGAGATCTACGCCCCGCTGGCGCACCGGCTGGGTATGAACACGATCAAGTGGGAGCTCGAGGATCTCGCGTTCTCCACGCTGCACCCGAAGGTGTACGACGAGATCGTCCGGCTGGTCGCCGAGCGCGCACCGTCCCGCGACGAGTACCTGGCGAAGGTGATCGACCAGGTCCACGAGGACCTGCGTGCCGCCAAGGTGAAGGCGACCGTCACCGGCCGGCCGAAGCACTACTACTCGATCTACCAGAAGATGATCGTCCGCGGCCGCGAGTTCTCCGACATCTACGACCTGGTCGGCATCCGGGTCCTGGTCGAGTCGGTCCGCGACTGTTACGCCGCCCTCGGCATCCTGCACGCGCGGTGGAATCCGGTCCCCGGCCGGTTCAAGGACTACATCGCGATGCCGAAGTTCAACATGTACCAGTCGCTGCACACCACGGTGATCGGTCCGCAGGGCAAGCCGGTCGAGCTGCAGATCCGCTCGTTCTCGATGCACCGCCGCGCGGAGTACGGCATCGCGGCGCACTGGAAGTACAAGGAGGACCCGACCTCCGCGGCCCCGGCGATGCCGAGCGCGGACAGCGGCGGGCCGAACGAGATGCCCTGGGTGCGGCAGCTCGTCGACTGGCAGCGCGAGACCTCCGACCCGTCGGAGTTCCTCGACTCGCTGCGGTTCGAGATCAACAACTCCGAGGTGTACGTCTTCACGCCGCGCGGTGACGTGATGTCGCTGCCGGCCGGCTCGTCCCCGGTGGACTTCGCGTACGCGATCCACACCGAGGTCGGCCACCGCTGCATCGGCGCCCGGGTGAACGGCCGCCTGGTCCCGCTGGAGAGCACCCTGGAGAACGGCGACGTCGTCGAGGTGTTCACCTCGAAGGCGCAGGGCGCCGGGCCGTCGCGCGACTGGCTGACGTTCGTCAAGAGCCCCCGCGCACGGAACAAGATCAAGCACTGGTTCTCCAAGGAGCGCCGCGACGAGGCGATCGAGCACGGCAAGGACGCGATCGCCAAGCAGCTCCGCAAGGAAGGCCTGCCGCTGCAGCGCCTGCTGTCGCACGAGACCCTCACCGCGGTCGCGAACTCGCTGCGCTACCCCGACGTCACCGGCCTGTACGCCGCGGTCGGCGAGCAGCACGTCAGCGCGCAAGCCGTCGTACGCCGCCTGATCGAGACCTACGGTGGCGAGGAAGGCGCGGCCGAGGACCTCGCCGAGGGCCTGCGGCTGCCGCAGTCCCGCGAGCGGCGGAAGCGGACCGCGCGCGGCGACGCCGGCGTCATCGTCAAGGGCGCCACCGACGTGCTCTCCAAGCTCGCCCGGTGCTGTACACCGGTGCCGGGTGACGAGATCATCGGCTGGATCACCCGCGGCGCGGGCGTCTCGGTGCACCGCTCCGACTGCGCCAACGTCGAGAACCTGAAGACCCAGCCCGAGCGCATCGTCGAGGTCGAGTGGGCGCCGACGGCGCAGTCGCTCTTCCTGGTCGCCATCCAGGTCGAGGCGCTGGACCGGGCGCGGCTGCTCTCCGACATCACCCGAGTGCTGTCGGACTACCACGTCAACATCCTGTCCGCGGCCCTGACAACTACCCGCGACCGGATCGCGAAATCCCGCTTCACCTTCGAAATGGGCGACCCGACCCACCTGGGCCACGTGCTCAAGGCGGTTCGCTCGGTTGAGGGCGTCTTCGACGTGTACCGCGTGACCCAGTAGCCCGGGGTCGTACAGCTGGGGCACAGTGCGGGTATGAGCGGTGGTGTTCTGGGACGGCGCGGGATGCTGCTCGCCGGCGTCGGCGTACTGGCGGGGTGCAGCGGGTCGTCGTCGGGTGCCGCGGATGGGCGGGGGACATCGGTTCCTACGCCGACCGTGTCTGGTGCCAGCCGGAGCTCACCGGCCGCCGGGTCGCCGTCGCCTAACTCGCCTGGATCGCCTGGGTCGGCCGCACCGACGGTCGCGCTGCCGTCGGTGCGGTCCTGGGCGCCGGGTCCGGGCGAGATCGAGCCCGCCGCCAAACGCGTGGCGGTGGCGGCTGCCGTGCAGTTGCTGCGACCGCGAGGTACGCGCGGGGTGGTCGAGGTCATCGACGCGCAGTACGGCGGGATCCTGACCGACACCGCCAGCGTGCTGGTGCCGTGCCGCGTCTACACGATCGTCAGCGGCCGGGTGGTCACCGGCGGCGCGACGGTCGACGTACGGCTGACCAAGAATCAGGGAAGCTGGCGGGTGACCGCAACCCACCCGTCCCGTCCCGGTCCCGCAGCGCCGCGCCTGTCGGCCGCCGCACGCCAGGTGCTCGCCAACGAGCGCATCCTGCTCCCACCGGCATCCGCCGCGGACATCCGCTCCGGTCAGGTCCACGACACGGTCCTGAGGGCGATGCTCGAGCTTGCCACGACGTACCAGATCGGCGTCAGCGTGATCCGCTCCGGCCATCC
Source organism: Kribbella sp. NPDC048915 (assembly GCF_040649595.1). Classification (NCBI taxonomy): domain Bacteria; kingdom Bacillati; phylum Actinomycetota; class Actinomycetes; order Propionibacteriales; family Kribbellaceae; genus Kribbella; species Kribbella sp. NPDC048915. The sequence continues at coordinate 83,265 of NZ_JBEZFT010000016.1, forward strand.
CCGCAACGTCTTCGGCACGAACCGCCGCAGCGACCACCCCCAAGGCCGAGCCTTCGACACCTGGCAGATCAACGGCCGCGCCGTCGTCGCGCCGTCCACACCCCGCTCCCTGATCACTTCCTACCTGCGAGCCTCAGCAGCCGCAGGGTCCTACAACGTAGGCGGTCCCTACCAACTCGCCGGCGCCACCTACTTCTCCGACCGAACCCACCAAGACCACACCCACGCCGGCTTCCGCCCCTGACGGACCCGCCCGCCTCGACCCCGACCGTGTCAGCTGAAGTCGGAGAGGGCGTTCTGGGCCTGGGTGAGCCATTCGCGGCGGGCCGCGATGGCTTCGCGGGCCTCGGTCGCTTTGCGGGTGTTGCCCTGGGACTCGTACTTGGCGGCTTGCTTCTCGAGGTCGGCGATCAGCGACTGGAGTTGCTTGACGGTGGCTTCGGCGCGGGCGCGGGCCTCCGGGTTGCTGCGGTTCCAGACCTCGTCCTCGGCGGCCTTGACGGCCTGTTCGACGGCGCGCAGGCGGGCGTCGATGGCGCGCATCGAGTCGCGCGGGACCTTGCCGATCTGGTCCCAGCGGTCCAGGTACTCGCGGAGCTGCTCGCGCGCGGCGCGCGCGTCCTGGACCGGAAGGATGCTCTCGATCTCGACCAGCAGAGCTTCTTTGGCTTTGAGGTTCTCTACCTGCTCGGCGTTCTCCTCGGCCTGGGCCGCGTCGCGGGCGCCGAAGAACTGGTCCTGCGCCGCCCGGAACCGGGCCCACAGCTTGTCGTCGACCTCGCGCGGCGCCGGGCCGGCGGCCTTCCACTGCCGCATCAGATCGCGGAACCGGCCGGACGTCGGGCCCCACTCGGTGGACGACGCCAGCGACTCCGCCTCGGCCGCGAGGCGTTCCTTCACCAGGGCGGCCTCCTCGCGCTTGGATGAGAGTTCGGCGAAGTGCTGCTTACGATGCCGGGTGTACGTCGTCCGTGCGGACGAGAAGCGGTGCCACAGCTCGTCGTCGGAGGACTTGTCGAGCCGGGGGAGGGCCTTCCACTCCTCGAGCAGCTCCCGCAGCCGGGTGACGCCGTGCCGCCAGTCGGTGCCGGCCGCGATGGTCTCGGCTTCGGTGGCGATCTTGGTCTTCGCGGCGCGGGCCTCCTCGATCCGGGCCGCGCGTTCGGCCTTGCGGCGTTCCCGCTGCTGGGCGACGAGCGGGGTGAGGGCCTCGAGGCGGGCGAGCAGCCCGTCCAGGTCGCCGACCGCCTGCGCATCGTGGATCGTGCCGGCCACCTTCTTGACCGCGGCCCGGGCGTCGTCGGGCGAGACGGTGCCCGCCTGGACGCGCTGTTCGAGCAGTTCGACCTCGAACGCCAATGCCTCGTACCGGCGGGTGTAGAACGCGAGCGCCTCTTCGGGGTTCGCGTCCGGCCACTGGCCGACCGCCCGTTCACCGTCCTTCGTCCGTACGAAGACCGTTCCGTCCTCGGCTACCCGGCCCCAGCTCTGTCCGGCCACAACTCGCCCCTTCCGGCGGTATGCACTGCGCTCGTGCCCATTCTGGTCAGTTACCGGTCCAACCCTGGTGAACGAACCAGCCCGGGCGCGTCGAGCTGCCTTTCTCGACGCTTATCCCTGAACAATCACAAACTCCCCGCTCGGGCGCAACGGTGTTCCATCACAATCCGGTGCGAAGTCCACTCCGATCGACCGGTAGCCTTGGTAGGTCCCGAACCCAGTTCCAGGAAGGTCAGTCGTGCTCATCGCCGGGTTCCCCGCGGGTGCGTGGGGTACGAACTGCTACGTCGTCGCCACCGGCCAGGGCGCGGAATGCATCGTTGTCGACCCTGGGATGGATGCCACGCCCGGCGTCGAGCAGGTGGTCCGGGAGAACAAGCTCAAACCGGTCGCGGTGCTGCTCACGCACGGTCACATCGACCACATGTTCTCGGTCGTCCCGGTGTGCGGGACGTACGACGCGACCGCCTGGATCCACCCGGACGACCGGCACCTGCTCGCCGACCCGATGGCCGGAATCAGCCCGGAGACGGCCCGGATGCTGCTCGGCGGCGACCACAAGTTCGCCGAGCCGGACGACGTCGCGGAGCTGGCCGACGGGCAGTCGCTGGAGCTCGCGGGGCTGACCTTCACCGTCGACCACACCCCTGGTCACACCCGCGGGTCGGTCACCTTCACCACGCCGTACACCGGGCCGGAAGACGTGCCGGCGGTGCTGTTCTCCGGTGACGTGTTGTTCGCCGGGTCGATCGGCCGGACGGATCTGCCCGGCGGCGACCATCCGACGATGCTGCATACGTTGGCCACCAAGATCCTGCCGATGCGCGACGAAATCGTCGTCCTGCCGGGTCATGGTGGCCAGACCACGATCGGCCGGGAGAAGGCGACCAACCCCTACTTGCAGGACCTGGAGATTCCACAACCATGACCGAGCGCAGCGAGGGCATCATTCAACACAGAGCAACTTGTACCTCATCGGCGCCCGCAGCGAAGCGAGGACGCCGATGAGCCGGGTGACCCCGCTGAGTGGGTTCCCCGAATTTCTGCCCAGCGACCGGATTGTCGAGTTGCAGTTCCTCGACACGATCCGGGAGACGTTCGAGCTGCACGGCTTCGCGTCGATCGAGACCCGCGCGGTCGAGCCGGTGGAGCGGCTCTCGAACCAGGGCGAGGACGCGGACAAGGAGATCTACGGCGTACGGCGGCTCGCGGCCGGCGCCGACGAGGACGCGGCCCTGGGACTGCACTTCGACCTGACCGTGCCGTTCGCGCGGTACGTGCTGGAGCACAGCGGCAAGCTGGTGTTCCCGTTCCGGCGCTACCAGATCCAGAAGGTGTGGCGCGGCGAGCGCCCGCAGGAGGGCCGGTACCGCGAGTTCACCCAGGCCGACATCGACATCGTGGACAGCGGCGAACTGCCGTTCCACTACGAGGTCGAGTTGCCGCTGGTGATCGCGGACGCGCTGCGCAAACTGCCGGTGCCCGAGTTCGTGATCAAGGTGAACAACCGCAAGATCCCCGAGGGGTTCTACCGCGGGCTCGGCCTGGACGACGTGACCACGGTGCTGCGGATCGTCGACAAGATCGACAAGATCGGGCCGGAGAAGGTCGTCGAGCGGCTGATCGAGGCGGGTGCGACGGACAAGCAGGCGCGGCTCGCGGTGCAGCTCGCGGACATCTCCAGCACGGACGCGTCGTTCGCCGACCAGGTCCGGGCGCTCGGTGTCGAGCACCCGATCCTCGAGGAGGGGCTCGAGCAGCTCAGCCAGGTGATGGCCGCGGCCGCCGAGCACGCTCCCGGCCTGTTGATGGCCGATCTGCGCATCGCGCGCGGCCTGGACTACTACACCGGCGCGGTTTACGAGATCTACCTGGTCGGCCAGGAGTCGTTCGGGTCGGTCGGTGGCGGTGGCCGGTACGACGCCCTCGCCTCCGACGGCAAGACGACGTACCCGGGGGTCGGGATCTCGATCGGCGTGTCCCGCCTGGTGCACCGGCTGGTCTCCCAGGGGCTGCTGACCGCGTCCCGCCGTACGCCGACCGCGGTGCTGATCGCGCTGAACGCCGAGGAGGACCGGGCCGAGGCGATGCGGACGGCGGCCCAGTTGCGTGGCCGTGGCATCCCTGTGGAGGTCGCGCCGGCGGCGGCGAAGTTCGGCAAGCAGATCAAGTTCGCGGACCGGCGCGGCATCCCGTTCGTCTGGTTCAGCACCGAGAACGGGCCCGAGGTGAAGGACATCCGCAGCGGCGAGCAGGTGCCCGCCGATCCGGCCACCTGGACACCTCCCGCCGAAGACCTTCGGCCGACGGTTCTGTCAAGCATCGAGAAGCACAAGGAGAACTCGTGATCCGTACCCATTCCGCAGGCTCGTTGCGTGCCGAGCACGCCGGGCAGACGGTCACTCTGGCGGGCTGGGTGGCGCGGCGACGCGATCACGGCGGCGTGGCGTTCATCGACCTGCGCGACGCGTCCGGCACGGTGCAGGTGGTGATCCGCGACGAGGCGGCCGCGCACGGACTGCGGTCGGAGTACTGTCTGAAGATCGTCGGCGAGGTGTCGCTGCGACCCGAGGGCAACGCGAACCCGAACCTGCCGACCGGTGAGATCGAGGTCATCGCGCAAGACGGCACCGGGGTCGAGGTGCTGAGCGAGGCGGCGCCGCTGCCGTTCCCGGTCGAGGAGCACCACGCCACGCCGGTGAACGAGGAGGTCCGCCTCAAGTACCGCTACCTCGACCTGCGCCGCCAGGGCCCCGGTGCGGCGATCCGGCTGCGCAGCGAGGTCAACAAAGCCGCCCGTGAGGTGCTGGCCAAGCACGACTTCGTCGAGATCGAGACGCCGACACTGACCCGCTCGACGCCGGAAGGCGCCCGTGACTTCCTGGTCCCGGCGCGACTGCAGCCGGGCAGCTGGTACGCGCTGCCGCAGTCGCCGCAGCTGTTCAAGCAGCTGCTGATGGTGGCCGGGATGGAGCGGTACTACCAGATCGCGCGCTGCTACCGCGACGAGGACTTCCGCGCCGACCGGCAGCCGGAGTTCACTCAGCTCGACATCGAGATGAGCTTCGTCGACCAGGACGATGTGATCGCGCTGTCCGAAGAGATCCTGACCGCGCTGTGGAAGCTCGCCGGGTACGACGTGCAGACGCCGATCCCGCGGATGACGTACCACGAGGCGATGGCGCGGTTCGGCACCGACAAGCCGGATCTGCGGATGGGCCTCGAGCTGGTCGAGTGCACGGAGTACTTCAAGAACACGCCGTTCCGGGTGTTCCAGGCGCCGTACGTCGGTGCCGTGGTGATGCCGGGTGGCGCCGACCAGCCCCGCAAGCAGCTCGACGCGTGGCAGGAGTGGGCGAAGCAGCGTGGCGCCAAGGGGCTGGCGTACGTCCTGGTCGGACAGGACGGCGAGCTCGGCGGACCGGTCGCGAAGAACCTGTCCGAGGACGAGCGCGCGGGTCTCGCGGACCACGTCGGCGCGAAGCCGGGCGACTGCATCTTCTTCGCCGCGGGGCCGGTGAAGTCGTCGCGGGCGCTGCTCGGTGCCGCACGGCTGGAGATCGGCCGCCGTGGCGGGCTGATCGACGAGTCGGCCTGGTCGTTCGTGTGGGTCGTCGACGCGCCGCTGTTCGAGCCGGCCGACGATGCCACCGCGGCTGGTGACGTCGCGGTCGGATCCGGTGCCTGGACCGCCGTCCACCACGCGTTCACGTCGCCGAAGCCGGAGTCGCTGGAGACGTTCGACACCGACCCGGGCTCGGCACTGGCGTACGCGTACGACATCGTCTGCAACGGCAACGAGATCGGCGGCGGCTCGATCCGTATCCACCGCGAGGACGTGCAGAAGCGGGTCTTCAAGGTGATGGGCCTGAGCGACGAGGAGGCGGCGGAGAAGTTCGGCTTCCTGCTCGAGGCGTTCAAGTTCGGCGCGCCGCCGCACGGCGGCATCGCGTTCGGCTGGGACCGGATCACCGCGCTGCTGTCCGGCTCGGAGTCGATCCGGGACGTGATCGCGTTCCCGAAGTCCGGCGGCGGTTTCGACCCGCTGACCTCGGCACCGGCGCCGATCACGCCCGAGCAGCGCAAGGAAGCCGGCGTCGACGCCAAGCCGGAAGACAAGAAGCAGGCCGAGAAGGCCTAGCCGGGAAGCCCGGCACGCAGTACCCGACGCCGGGCCCTTCCGGAGCGGTTGACCATTACCGCTCGGGAAGGGCCCGGCGTTTCGTATACGATGAACAGGGTGACCACGGAACCGGTTCTCGTCGGCGACAACCACCGCCCGTTGCGCGACGTGGTCGCCGCGGAGCTGCGGCGGCTCATCCTGGACGGCTCGCTCAAGCCTGGCGACCGGCTGGTGGAGGACCGGCTGGCCCAGCAGCTGGGCGTCTCCCGGAACCCGGTCCGCGAGGCGATGCGGGTGCTCGAGGCCGAAGGCTTCCTGAACGTCACCTCGCGCCGGGGTGCCTTCGTCGCGAGGCTGTCCGCGCGCCAGGCCGAGGACCTCTTCCACGTCCGCCTGGCCCTGGAGCCGCTTGGCGCCCGGCTCGCCGCCGCCGCGGAGGAGCCGCGGCAGGACCTGATCGCCCGCTGCCGGGAGATTCTGGAGCTGGTGCGGGAGTCCGGTCCCGAGCAGGATCTCGACACGCTCTCCACGCTGCACACCGAGTTGCACTCGCTGATCTTCGAGATGACCGGGAACGACTACCTGATCGCGCTCGCGATCCCGATGGTCAAGCGCGGCCAGTGGCTGCTGCGGCAGAGCGCACCGCTGCAGACCCCGTCCGCGTGGGAGCAGCACGAAGGCCTGATCGCCGCGATCGCGGCCGGCGACCCGGACCTGGCCGAGGCCGCCGCCCGGCACCACGTGCTCAGCGTGCGCAACGGTCTGCGGCCGAACCTGCACGAGGCCTGAGTCAAACTTTTCGTATACGAAGCGACCTTCTGTATACGAAGCGGTCGCACCTCATCGCCGGAACCCTCCGGACGAAACCACTTGGTGCCAGTCACGAAACACGCTCGTAGCACAAACCGTATACAACATACGGAAGAGCTTTCGTGCCTGCCCAAGGAGCACGTCCCATGGACCTCACCCCTCTCACACCCCGTTCGACCATCTCCCGCCGTCGGCTGCTCGGCTGGGGTGGTGGCATCGCGGCCGGTCTCGGACTCGGCTCGACGCTGGCCGCGTGCAGCAACGAGCCCGCTCCGACGTCGCTGACCGGCTCCGGCGGCGGCACCCTGACGATGGGTATCAACGCCACGCCGGACACTCTTGATCCCGGCGCCACCGGTCTCGCCCTGACGCTGCTGATCTCGTTCGCGCTGTTCGACCCGCTGGTGTACTGGCTGCCCGACGGCAAGGGCGGCAGCGCGTTCCACCCCGGTCTGGCCGAGTCGTGGACGATCTCGCCGGACGCATCGGTCTACACGTTCAAGCTGCGCAAGGGCGTGACGTTCCACGACGGGACGCCGTTCGACGCCAAGGCGGTCAAGGCGACGTACGACCACGTCGTCGACCCGCGGACCAAGAGCAAGAGCGGTCTCGGCGCGCTCGGTCCGTACCAGGAGACCAAGATCCTCGACGACTACACCGTCCAGATCGTCTTCACCGCGCCGAATGCGTCGTTCCTGCACCAGCAGGCGGCCGGGAACTTCGGCATCTCGTCGCCGACCGCGCTGGAGAAGTACGGGCCGACCGGGTTCGGCAACAACCCGGTCGGGACCGGGCCGTTCAGCTTCGAGAGCTACCAGGCCGGCAGCCGACTGAGCCTGGTGAAGAACCCGAAGTACACCTGGGGCCCGAAGGCGCTCGGCGAAGGCCCGGCGAAGCTGGACAAGCTGGTCTTCCGGATCGTCACCGACGACAGTGGCCGCTACAACGCGCTGCAGAGCGGTCAGTTGCAGATCGCGATGAACCTGCCGCCGAACAACATCTCCGCCGCCGCGAAGTCGGGCAAGTACGAGCAGTTGCTGGTGCCCTCGATCGGTACGCCGCTCGGAATGCCGATCAACGTCACCAAGCCGCCGACCGACGACCCGCTGGTGCGGCAGGCGATCATGTACGCCGTCGACCAGGACGCGCTGGTGAAGAACGTGCTGTACGACGTGTACAAGCCGTCGCACAACGTGCTGACCCCGATCACGCCAGGCTACAGCGACGCCGCGAGCAAGACGTACAGCTACGACCCGGACAAGGCCGGGCAGTTGCTCGACCAGGCCGGCTGGAAGGCCGGTGACGGCGGCGCGCGGACCAAGAACGGCCAGCCGCTGAACCTGGAGATCATCCTGTTCAGCGGCGGCGGTCTCGAGTTGCCGACCCAGTTCGTGGTGTCCCAGCTGCAGAAGGTCGGTTTCAGCGCCAGCACCAGCGTACAGCCGTTCGCGACCGCGCAGGCCAGCTTCAACTCCGGTGTCCACAACCTCGGTTCGTTCGGGTACTACGGCGCCGATCCGTATCTGCTCAACATCTGGGTCAACTCGAACGCGATCAAGTCCGGCTTCAACTGGTCGCACTACGCGAACCCGGCGATCGACCAGCTGATCGCGAAGGCGAACGCGACCGCGGCCGACCCGGCGCGCAACGCGCTCTACCAGCAGGCCGGCGACACCTTGATGCGCGACTCGATGTACCTGCCGCTGTGGGACGTCGCCGGCGCGTTCACGCTCTCGCCGAAGGTGAAGAACCTGCATCAGACCCTCAACGGCTACCTGGCGTTCCACAGCGCCACCGTCGGGTGATGACGGTTTTCATCCTCCGCCGCCTCGGCGCCGCCGTACCGGTCGTCATCGGGATCACCCTGATCGCGTTCGTGCTCGTGCACGTCGTCCCGGGTGATCCCGTCCAGGTCATCCTGTACGGCGCGAATGCCTCGCCGGAGCAGATCGCCACGCTGCGGCAGCAACTCGGGCTCGACGATCCGTTGTGGCGGCAGTACGCCGACTTCGCGGTGAACCTGCTGCACGGGAACCTCGGTACGTCGTTCCTCACCCAGAACACGGTCGCGTACGAGTTGCTGTCGCGCGCCCCGAGCACGTTGATCCTGACTGCGTCGTCGATGCTCGTGGCTGTGCTGGTCGGCGTACCGCTGGGGCTGGTGTCGGGCCTGCGTCCCGGATCCGTCATTGACACGGTGGCCCGTGCGGTGTCGTTCGCCGGCGTCGCGGTGCCGTATTTCTTCCTGGCCCTGCTGCTCGTGCTGCTGTTCAGCGTCAAATTCCAGCTGCTGTCCGCGATCGACGACGGAACGGCGAAGAGCCTGATCCTGCCGGCGGTATCGCTCGGCTGGGGGTACGCCGCGATCCTCACCCGGCTGGTCCGCGGCCGGGTGATCGAGGAACTGCGCAGCGATTACGTGAAGTCCGCGCGGGCGCGGGGGAGCGGTGAGTGGCGGGTCCTGCTACGGCATGTACTGCGGAACTCGTCGGTGCCCGCGGTGACGACGATCGGCCTGCAGTTCGGCAACATCCTGACCGGCGCGGCGATCACCGAGGTGATCTTCGGCCGCGCCGGGCTGGGCAGCTTCCTGGCCACCTCGATCACCAGCAAGAACATCCCGGTAGTGCAGGGCGCAGTGGTCGTGATCGGCCTGGCCTACGTGCTGATCAACCTGGCGGTGGATCTGATCGTCGGCGCCATCGACCCGCGCACCCGTCAGGAGGCCGCCGCATGAGCCGGCTCAAATGGGTTCCCTTCGGCGTCGGTCTGCTGATCCTGTTCCTGCTGCTCGTCGCGCCGGGTCTGCTGACCCACGTCGACCCGGTCGCCACCGGCGACGCGCACCTGGAAGCGCCCAGCGGCAGCCACTGGTTCGGCACCGACCTGCTCGGTCGCGACGTCTACAGCCGGACCGTGCACGGCGCCCGGCCGGTGCTGCTCGCCAGCCTCCTCGGCGTACTGCTCGCGACCGCGGCCGGTGTCGCGATCGGTGTCCTCGGCGGCGTGGCGCCGCGTTGGCTGAACGCGGTGATCATGCGCCTGGTGGACGTCTTCCTCGCGCTGCCCGTCCTGCTGATCGCGCTGATCTTGATCGCCACCGCGGGTTCGGGCGTGCGGAGCATCGTGCTGGCGATCGGTATCGCGTTCACGCCCGGTTTCGCGCGGGTCGTCGAGGCGTCGGTCCGTCGGCTGCGCACAGCGGAGTACGTCGAAGCGGCGAAGGTGTTCGGCTCCACCGCGTTGCGGACGTCCTGGCGGCACCTGCTGCCGAACCTGCTGACCGAAGTCGTCGTCCTCGGCAGCAGCGCGATCGGCTGGGGCGTGCTGACCGCGACCACGCTCAGCTTTCTCGGTCTCGGCGTGCGGCTGCCCGGCGCCGGACTGGGGCAGCGATCTGGCCGCCGGGGCGACCAACCTGGCTGACGCGTGGTGGCTGTCGACGTTCCCCGGCCTGGCCATCATGGCGACCATCCTGCTGGCGAACTTCTCCGGCGATCACCTGATGCGGCTGCTCGACCCGCGCACCGGCATCCGGCTGGGCCGCAGCTTCCGCCGCCTCGCCACCCAGCTCTCCCGTCCAGGAGGTGACCCTGCCCATGAGTCTGCACACGAGTCTGCTTGAGGTGACCGGGCTGCGGACCACGATCGACACGCCGCGCGGCCGGATCCATCCGGTCGACGGGGTCAGCTTCGCCGTCGAGGCGGGCCAGACCCTGGGCGTGGTCGGCGAGTCCGGCTCCGGTAAGACGATGACCGGGATGTCGATCATGCGGCTGCTGCCGCCCGGCGGTGCGATCACCGGCGGCTCGATCCGGCTGGACGGCGAGGAGCTGACCGGGCTCGACGATCCCGCCATGCGCCGGTTGCGCGGCAGCAAGATCGCGATGATCTTCCAGGACCCGCTGACGTCGCTGAACCCGGTTCGCACGATCGGCAGCCAGCTGCGCGAGGCGTACCGCATCCACGTCGGGGGCAGCCGCGCGGCGGCCACGGCCCGTGCCACCGAGGTGCTCGGCCTGGTCGGGATGCCACGGCCGCGGGAGCGCCTCGACGACTACCCGCACCAGCTGTCCGGCGGGATGCGGCAGCGGGTGATGATCGCGCTCGGCCTGATGTGTGATCCGAAGCTGCTGATCGCCGACGAACCGACCACTGCGCTCGACGTCTCGATCCAGGCCCAGATCCTGACGCTGATCGACGACCTGAAGGCGCAACTGTCGATGGGTGTCCTGCTGATCACCCACGACATGGGCGTGATCGCCGAGTACGCCGACCGCGTGGCCGTGATGTACGGCGGACAGGTCGTCGAGCAGGCCGACGTACAAAAGTTGTTCGCGGCGCCGCGGCACCGGTACACGCAGGCGCTGCTGGCTGCGATGCCGACGCTCGAACTGGACCGGGACGCGGACCTCGCCACGATCCCCGGTGCACCACCGGCGCTGCTGGACCTCGCGCCGGGATGCCGGTTCGCTCCGCGGTGCGCGTTCGCCCAGGACGACTGCGTGCGGACCGATCCCGAGCTGACCGGCGGCGAGCACGTGCACGCCTGCTTCCACCCCGCCGAGGGCGTGTCGATCGCCGGCGGTACGACGCAGCGCAGCACGCGGGCGCCGCGGGGTGCGGACACCTTGGTGCAACTGTCCGACGTCCGCAAGACGTTCCGGGCGCGGGCGAACCGCTCGGTGCAGGCGGTCGCCGGGGTCTCGCTGAGCATTGCCGCCGGTGAGACGCTGGGCATCGTGGGTGAGTCCGGCTGCGGCAAGACCACACTCGGCCGGATGCTCGTCGGACTCGAGCAGCCCAGTGCCGGGTCGGTGACCTTCGACGGTAGGGACCTGTCCGGCCAGACCCGGGCCGGGTTCCGTAAGCGGCGGCGCGACCTGCAGATGATGTTCCAGGATTCCGCGGCCGCGCTGGATCCGCGGATGACGGTCGCCGCCTCGATCGAGGAACCGCTGGTCGCACAAGGCGTCGGCACCCGCCGCGAACGTCGCCGTACCGTGCGCGAGTTGCTCGACGCGGTCGGCCTGCCGCCCGAGGCCGGCGAGCGCTACCCGCACGAGTTCTCCGGCGGTCAGCGGCAACGGGTCGCGATGGCCCGGGCGCTCGCGCTGCGGCCGAAGGTGATTGTCGCGGACGAGCCGGTCTCGGCGCTGGACGTGTCGGTCCAGGCCCAGATCCTGAACCTGATGCGGTCGCTGCAACGGCGCTACGGCCTCACGTACGTGGTGATCTCGCACGACCTGTCGTTGCTGAAGTACCTGGCCGACCGGATCGGCGTGATGTACCTCGGCCGGCTGGTCGAACTCGGGCCGGGCGAGGACGTCTACAGCGCGCCGCGGCATCCGTACACGGCCGGGCTGATCGACGCCATCCCGGTACCGACGGTCGTCCGCGACGCGAAGGCCCGATCGACCGGGCTCGGCGGCGAACTGCCGTCGGCGATCGACCCGCCGAGCGGCTGCCACTTCCGCACCCGCTGCCCGCTCGCGACCGAACGCTGCGCGACGGACGTTCCCGTCCTGCGGACCGACGACGGTCCGCACGCGGTGGCCTGTCACCATCCATTGACCACCCCCGTCCTGACACCGGCGAGGTAACCGCAAGGAACACAAGCTCGAGGCAACACCCGAGACCACCGTGGACGTGTTCAGCGCCGAACACGCGCCGGTGCTGACGATCGACCCCGGCGACACGCTGACCGTGTACTCGCTCGACGCGTCCGGCTACCTGACGCCGCAGACGACACCGGGCGACCAGCCGCCGAAGATGATCGCGGAGGCTCGTGGGCACTGCCTGACCGGGCCGATCGCGGTGCGTGGCGCGCAGCCCGGCGACGTACTCGCAGTACACCTGCGGTCGCTGACGCCGGACCCATGGGGATGGACGGTCGCCGGAGCGTTGAAGTCGCCGGTCACCGAACGGCTGGGCGTCACCGATCAGCCGTCGTGGCTGCTCTGGGACCTGGACACCGATGCCGGAACTGGCGTCTGCAACGGAGGTTTCACCCGCGAACTGGCGCCGTTCCTCGGCGTGATCGGCGTGGCGCCCGAAGCCACCGGTGAGCACTCGACGATCCCGCCGCGGGCCGTTGGCGGCGGCAACATCGACTGCAAGAGCCTGGTCGCCGGGTCGACCCTGTACCTGCCGGTGGCGGTCCCCGACGCGATGCTCAGCCTCGGCGACGGGCACGCGGCACAGGGTGACGGCGAGGTCGGCGGTACGGCGATCGAGTGCCCGATGACGACGACACTGACGGTTGAATTGGCGTCCGATCGCCCGCTGGACTCGATCCACGCGGAGACACCGGCCGGCCGGATCACCTTCGGCTTCGACGCGGACCTCAACGTCGCGACCGGCGACGCGCTCGACGCGATGGTGCGCTGGATGCAGGCCCTCTTCGAGCTGGACAAGAGCACCGCCCTGGCCCTTGCCAGTACGGCGGTGGACCTGCGCGTCACGCAGATCGCCAACCAGACCTGGGGCGTCCACGCCCTGCTGCCGACGGGAGCGCTCGGATGACGCCGACCGAGACCGGGATCTTCGAGCTCGGCGACCTTCCGGTCGAGCGTGGTGGCGTGATCCGCGACGCGAAGCTGAGCTGGGCGACGTACGGCACGTTGTCGCCGCAGCGGGACAACGTGATCGTGTACCCGTGCAGCTACGGCGCGACGCACGAGTCCCACGACTGGCTGATCGACGAGGTGCTGGATCCGGAGCGCTGGTTCGTGGTGATCCCGGACATGTTCAGCAACGGGTTGTCGTCGAGTGCCTCGACCGATCCGGAGTACCCGTCGCTGGTGACGATGGCCGACAACGTCCGCGCGCAGTACCGGTTGCTCACCGAGCACTTCGACGTACCGCGGGTCGCGGCGGCGTACGGCTTCTCGATGGGCGCCGGGCAGGCGTACCACTGGGCCGCGCTCTACCCGGACTACGTCGAGCGGGCGATCGTCGTGTGCGGCAGCGCGCGGACCTCGCTGCACAACCAGGTGTTCCTGTCCGGGCTGCTACGGATCCTCGAAGCGGCGCCGGAACATCTCGGCGACGGGCGGTTCAGTGCGGAGCCGGTAGCGGCCAAGCGGGCGTTCGCGCATGTGTACGCCGGCTGGGGGCTGAGCCAGGACTTCTACCGGGCCAGGTTGTTCGAGTCCGCACTGGGCGCGCCGGATCTGGAGACGTTCCTGCAGACCGACTGGGTGGACCGGTTCGCCGAGAGCAGCGGGGCGGATCAGTACGCCCAGGCGATGACATGGCTCGCCGCGGACATCAGTACGCCGTACGGCGGCGACCTGGAGGCTGCGCTCGGGGCGATCACGGCCCGCGTGCTGCTGATGCCGTCGGCCACCGACCTGTACTTCCGGACCGCGGACAACGAGCTGGAGCTGGCCTCGCTGCGGAAGGCCGAACTGGTCGAGATCCCCAGCATCTGGGGGCATCGGGCCGGCTCGCCGCGGGACGTTCCCGCCGACCTGGAATTCCTGCGCCGCCACGTGCGCGACTGGCTGGACAACTGAGGAGATGAAGTCGATGACGTACGAGATCCTGCCCGCCGCGCGTGCGGGACGGGTGCCCTTCGCCGACGGTGAAACCTGGTACCGGGTCACCGGCGACCTCGAATCCGGTGTCACGCCGCTGGTCGTGGCACACGGCGGCCCGGGCGCGACGCACCAGTACCTGTTGTCGCTGACCGCGTTCGCCGACCTCGACGGTCCGGCGCGGCCGGTGATCCACTACGACCAGCTCGGCTGCGGCAACTCGACGCATCTGCCCGACGCGGATCCGTCGTACTGGACCGTCGAGCTGTTCCTCGACGAGCTCGACAACCTGCTGTACCACCTCGGCATCGCGGACAACTACCACCTGCTCGGGCAGTCGTGGGGCGGCATGCTTGCCGCAGAGCACGCCGTGCGTCGCCCGGGCGGGCTGAAGCGCCTGGTCATCTCGAACTCGCCGGCCTCGATGCCGCTGTGGTCCGAGGCCGCGTCGCTGCTGCGCGCCGAGCTGCCGCCCGAGGTCGACGACACGCTGCGCACCCACGAGGAAGCGGGGACCACGGATTCGCCCGAGTACGCCGCGGCGATGAAGGTGTTCTACGACCGGCACGTCTGCCGCATCGTCTCGAACCCGCCGGCGGTGGCGTCCGCGTTCGCCGCGCTCGACGCGAATCCGACCGTCTACCACACGATGAACGGTCCGAGTGAGTTCCACGTGGTCGGCAGCCTCAAGGAGTGGAGCGTCGTCGACCGGCTGCCGGAGATCGACGTACCCGTGCTGGTGATCTCCGGCGCGTACGACGAAGCGCAGCCGGTGTGCGTGGTGCCGTACGCGAAGCTGATCCCGGACGCGCGCTGGGAGGTCTTCGAGGACTCCAGCCACCTTCCGAACGTCGAGGAGCCCGCGCGGTACGTCGCCGTGGTGGAGTCCTTCCTGCGCGGCGGCAGCTGACTGCAGGGGTTACGCTCGCGGTGTGTCCACTGCTGTTCCGGTCGAGCTGCTGCCACACCTGCGGCGGGCGCGAGACGTTGCCGACCGCAACTTCGCGGAGCCGCTCGATCTGAACGCGCTGGCGGCCGCCGCGGGCGTCTCGAAGTACCACTTCCTGCGCTGCTTCGCGGCGACGTACGGCGAGACGCCGATGCAGTACGTGACGCGCCGACGGATCGAGCGCGCCGCGGACCTGCTGCGGGCGACGAACCTGACCGTGACGGAGGTGTGCACGATGGTCGGGTACAGCAGCCTGGGATCGTTCTCGCAGCGGTTCACCGAGCTCGTCGGGATGACGCCGACGCGGTACCAGCGGACGCAGGAAGGGCCGCGGATCCCGGGGTGCTTCGTGTTCATGCTCGGGCTGCACTCCGCAATTCCGGAGAAGCCGGGCGGCGGGTCCGGGGCCTACCGTCGTACCGACGGCGACCCCGGATCCGAGGAGGAGCAGCAGTGATCACCAACATCAGCCTGATGAGCGTGTTCGTGAACGACATCGACGAGGCGCTGGAGTTCTACACCGAGAAGCTCGGGTTCGTACCGAAGACCGACGTGAAGCTGGCCAACTTCCGGTGGACCACGGTGCACCACCCTGACCATCCGGAGCTCGAGTTGCAGCTCGCGCTGCCCGGGCCGCCGCTCGACGAGGAGGACACCTCCGCGGTCCGCCGGATGATGCAGAAGGGGACGATGCACGCGTTCGGGATCGCGACCGACGACTGCCGCAAGACGTTCGCCGAGCTGACCGCCCGTGGGGTCGAGTACCTCCAGGAGCCGTCGGAGCGGCCGTACGGCGTGGAAGCGGTACTGCGGGACAGCTCGGGCAACTGGCTGGTGCTGGTGGAGCAGCGCCCGTACACAGGCGAGGACTTCTCCTGAGATGCTGACCGGATGGACATCACAGTCGATCCGGTCGCGCTGACGCCGCCGTACGCGCAGGTCCGCTCGCAGATCGAGGCCATGATCCGCGCCGGCGAGCTGGCCCGGGGGACCCGGCTGCCGACGGTCCGGCAGCTGTCGCTGGACCTCGGGCTCGCGGTGAACACGGTGGCGCGGGCGTACAAGGAACTCGAGGCCGACGAGCTGGTGGAGACGCGGGGGCGGAACGGCACGTTCGTGCTGGCGCATCGGAGTCGCATCGACGACGCCGCTACACACTCCGCGGCGGCCGCGTTGGCTGCCGCGGCACACGCGGCCGGGTTGTCGCTGGCCGAGACGACGGAGATCCTTCAGCGGGCCTGGTGATGTTGCGCGCGGTGAGGTTGAGCGACGACGTTGCCGCCCGCTTGGTGGGTGATTGTGAGTCCGTGGCTTTCGAGCTCGGCGCGGAGGGCCTCGGGGCGTAGGTGGCGGCGGTGTGGGAGGTACCACGCGTCGTCGATTCTGATGGCGTCCGGGCCTGGCGAACCGCTCGGCGAGGCTGATCGCGTCAGGTATCAGGTCGATCGCGTCGACACGAAAGCCGCGCTCGGCGAGGAAGCAGGCCGCGATGCCGGTGCCGCAGCCGTACTCGAGCACTGTGCCGCCCGGTGGCAACTCACGGACGACATGCTCGAGGAAGGGCCGGTTGGGGAAGTCCTCGAGGCTGTTGATGCGGTCCCCGTCGAAGAGGTCGTTCCACTGGGTCAAGCCCTGCTGCTCGATGCGGCGGTAAGCCTCTTGGTGTTCCCGGTGGTAGTAGCGCATGGGTCAGGTGGGGGACTGGGTGCGGAGTTGTTCGAGGATGACGGGGTCGAGTTTGCCGGGGACGAGACGTTCTTCGAAGTTCTCGGTGCCGGCCCAGGTTTCGAGAGCTTCGGTCAGGTCGTCGGTCTCGTAGCCGAGAGCCTTCAACCGGGTCAAGACCTCGGTGGCGAGCTCGCCTTCCAAGGGGAGCAGCGCGTCCGGGTCGGGCTCGCCGAAGTACAGCTCGTGGAGGTCGAGCAGCCGGCCGAGTTCCTCGACCGGTGCTTGGTGGTCGTCGACGCGCAGGTCGATCGCGATGTCGAGCACTCCGCCGTACGACGCACCCGCTCGCCAGACCCGCAACGCCGCACCCTGACGTCCGCGGCGATCTCCGCCTGCATGGTCACCTGCGGTCAGCCCGGCGTACAGACGGCGCTCCAACGGCTGACTCGCTGACGCCGTCCACGCCTCGGCCATAGCTTCCACCACGTGCGGCCCGGCCAGGATGTTGCCCTGGACAGCGAACCCGTCACCGGCAAGCCCACCGGCCCAGTCCAGACAGGACTCACCGGTGAACGTCGCCGCTCGCCCCTGAGCGTCAACGACGCCGACCTGCCGATTGGCCCGCCCGTCGTCGGCGCCGGTCAGCTGCGCGACCACCTCGTCCGCCGACAGCCCTTGAGCCAGCAGTTCGAGCCCGTCCGGTCCGTACGCCAGGTTGGCCGACGCCTGCGTAGCGATCGCTCCTGCGCCGGCTCGTCCCCACGGCACCACGGCCCCCACAGCCAGGAACTTCGAAGCCACCGCGACACCCCAGGACCCTGACGCCGCGTCGAACCCCACCACCGAGAACGTCATCCCACTCCTCACCGCGGCCGACCGCCCGAATACCTCGGAGTCTAGGTGTTCCGGCCGCGACGTTGGTGGCCGTATCGCGCCCGTCACAACGCGGGTACGACGTAGTGCGTTGACCGCTCGGCCGTTTCGGGCCGGGTGGTCGCGGGCGCATAGCGCGGCGGACACTGCTCGAGGTCGGGCACCAGCTGCCGGGTTGAGTCCGCGTGCTCGGTGGAGGCTGGTTCGCTGAGCAGCGGTATCGGGCGGTTGGGGCCGAGTTTGGGGTGTGAAGCAGATCGAGTTTGGGGTGTGAAGCAGGTCGAGTCCGGGTTCTGGGGGCGGGCGTTATCGGTGGGTGTGAACAGGGTCTGGTGGGTGTGGAGTGGTTATTTGCTGTTCAAGGTCACCGGCGCGCGGGCGCGGCTCCGGTTTGTGGGTTTGTGGGGCGGTGGGTCCGGGGTGAGGCGGTCGGTTGGGGGTGGGGTCGGTTCGCGGCCGGCAGCGCCGTCTTCGCTCTCGGCGCGCCGGTGCTGGCTGTGCTTGGGCCGGGTCCGGGGGCTTGGTGGAGGTCGTGACGCCGGGCTGTGATGCCAGGAGGCGGGGTACGAGGTCGGGATCGGCATCGGGGTCGGGGTGGGGGTCGGGGTCGGGGTGGGTCTGCTGCCGGCGGGGCCGTTCCTGGACCTCGGCTCCGTGGCGGTGGCTGTGCTCGGGGCGGGTTCGCGTGCTTGGTGGAGGTGGTGACGGCGGGCGGTGGTGCCGGGTGGCGGCGGTCGGGCTCGGGTTCGGTCGGTAGGGCAGATCCGTTCCGTGGCGGTGGCTGTGCTCGGGGCGGGTTCGCGTGCTTGGTGGAGGTGGTGACGCCGGGTGGCGGTGCCGGGTGGCGGTGCCGGGTGGCGGCGGCCGGGCTCGGGTTCGGTCGGTAGGGCAGATCCGTTCCGTGGCGGTGGCTGTGCTCGGGGCGGGTTCGCGTGCTTGGTGGAGGTCGTGACGGCGGGCGGTGGTGCCGGGCGGCGGCGGCCGGGCTCGGGTTCGGTCGGCAGGGCAGATCCGTTCCGCGCGCTCGGGTCGCCGGCGCGCCGACCGCTCGCCGGTGCGCCGACCGCTCGCCGGTGCGCCGACCGCTCGCCGGTGCGCCGACTGTTCGTTGCCGCGCTGGCCGTTGGTTGCTGGTCGTGTGGGATGCGCCAGGGGTTCCTGCACCACGTCCGTGACCCGGCGGCCTTTTGGACGGGGACGTGCCTGATCGCCCGGCGGCGACCTTGGTTGGTTGGTCGGTCGTCCGGGCGATGTGGTGGGCACTACTCCTAGGGACCGCGGGTTCGGTTGCGTGGGAGTTGGTGTGTGCCGGTGTGGTCGACGACGAACCGGAACCCGTGCGGGCTGACCCAGGCGACGGCTCCGCTGGGCAGGCGTCGGTTGTGCCAGCCGCCGAAGGTTTTGGCGCGGTGGTGGAGTCGGCCTTGGGGGATCAGGTTGTCGACACTCGTCTGGCCGGGCTGGGTCCCTTGCCCACCCCGGTCACCCCGGTCACCCCGGTCACCCCGGTCAGCCTGGTCAGCCTGGTCAGCCTGGTCAGCCTGGTCAGCCTGGTCATTCTGGTCGGCTTGGTTGCCTGGTGGTTCTGGATCGGCGCCGTGGTCGCGGGTGCGGGTGTGGTCGTAGGGGGTGATGTGGTCTTGGTCCATGCGTACGGTGGCTTCGGCGCCGCTGTAGGGGAACATGTCGACCGGGTGGCGTAGCCGGACCCGTTCCCGGATCCGGTCGGGGATCTCGTAGCTGTGGACGCTGACTTGGTCGTGCAGGTCGATGACCGGTTTGACCACGAAATGGTCGTGCCCGAGGAGTTCCTTCAACTGGGTGGCCAGTTGCGGACCGAGTTCCTCGACCCGCAGCACCCCGGTGCCGGTGGCCAGCGTCAGGTCGGTCAGATGCACATACAGCGTGTGCCGGGCCCGTGAACGTGTGCCGGCGCCGAGGCCGCTGCGGTGCGCGTCGCGTTTGATCGCGGCCAGCCGGGCCGTCAGGGTGGCGGCCAGGCCGCGGCGGGTGAACGTGTCCTCGTCCACCGGTGCACCCGCATCAGCGGCCCCGCCCGCGCCGACGGGGCCGACTTCCGCGTCCGCGTCCGCGTCCTGGTCGGCGTCCCAGTCAATGCCCCAGTCGGTGTCGCGGGCGGTGTCGCAGTCGGTGTCGCGGTCACCGGCGTGGCTGGGCTTTTGGGGTGGGGCGGGCTGGGTTGTGGCGAAGGTGTCGTCGAGCGGGGGCTGCCAGGCAGCGTCGGTGGACGTGGGTTCCCAGCCGAGGGACTCCATCAGATACGCCTCTTCCAGCCGGGCGTGCTCCTCATCGAACGGCTCGGCGATGCTGCCTGTACCGGACGGGCCGCGTGCATTGGTCGCGCTGGACGCGCCGCCTGCGCTAGTCGCGCTCGGTGACGCGGCTGCTGAGCCCAGGTCAGCGCCCGGGTCGGCTCCGGTGTCGGTTCCGGTGTCTACGTGCGTGCGGGTGTTGCTTGCGGCGGGTTTCGTCGCGGTGGCCGGGGTGTGCTCCGCACCGTCCGTGTCTGGTGTGTCCGTCGGGGCTGAGGCGTCCGCCTTGTCTGGGGTGCCGGTAGCGGTGGTGGCGAGGTGACGGGCGACCTCGATCAACTGGTGGGCAGCGGCCGGGTCGGCGATCCAGTCGATGGCTTTCGCGCGCCGCTGATTCAGCGAGTCGGTGTCACCCAAAGCCTTCAACGCCCGGGCCAGATCATCGATGGTGGCGTCGAACCGGATCACCGCACCCGCCGCGGCCCGCACCCAGATCCGCTTCGTGCCGGCCTCATCGGACTGCGACACATACACCCCGCGCGCCTTCGCCGCCGCCTCCGCATCGGCCTGAGCGCGAGCCGGGTCGGCTTGTGCGATGGCGGCAGCGACGAGTTTCTTCAACGCACCCGGCGTGATGGTGTTGATGCGGCCCGCGACGCGCCGGTCCACGATCTCGGCGGCTTCCAGGGACAGGCTGAGGCAGGCGTGGGCGATCTTGCGGGCCCGCCACGCGACCGCGTCCCCGCCCAGCACCGCCGCCCACACGCGCGGCAACCGATGCCGCAACGCCAACGCCTCACCGAGCAGATAGGACGCGGCAACACTCGACATCCCCAGCACCGCACCCAGTTCGAGCACCGCGAACTCCGCCACCCCAGGACACCCCTCACCCCCATACACCCGCAGCCGCTCGCGACCCGGCAGCGGCAACTCACCGGCCTCCTGCCAATCGAGAACCGCGTTCCGGTCGGCGAAAGCCAACGCCGCGCG
>NZ_JBEZFT010000017.1:0-101227 GCF_040649595.1 Kribbella sp. NPDC048915
GCCAGGACAAGCGCTTCCTACCGGGAGTCCCGCTGCTTCACGTTCACCGACACACCGCTTGACACCAAACCGTACCCACTAACTAAGCGGCATTGGGGTTGCCCCCTCGAATTTTCAGTGGGCAACCCTCCAACTCAGTGGGCAACCCTCTATCTCAGTGGGCAACCCTCTATCTCACGGGGCAACGCTCCATCTCAGGGGGAACCCTCCAGATGAGCGGATATCCGGTTCTTGTGATCGATCCGTGGGTGGGTCCGGGCCGGGTGATCGAGCCTGCGCGCGGGCTGGACGGCCGCGCGCGTTCCCGCGCGGTGGGTTCACCCATCGTGTTGTGGGTTCCTGACCGGTCTGAAGGGTGCGGAACCCACAACACCGTGGGTGAACCCACCGCACGGCGGAAACCCAAAGGACTCCCTTCGACCGCGGCACGGCGTACGAGTGGATAACCCCGCGCGTTGAGGGTTCTTCGCTGGCACACCAGCGAAGAACCCCAACTCATGCGGATATCGGCTCCTACGAGGTTGGCCGCGCCGGTCGTGGTGTCGGTCGTCGCGTCGGTCGTCGCGTCGGTCGTCGTGCCGTGGTGCGGGGCGGCCGGGTGTGGTGGTGGGTTGACCGGCCCGCCGCGGTGGGTTGGTGGGCGTGCGCTTGAAGCGACATGACAGGATCGAGGGCGTACGCCGCTGTAATCCGACTAGGAGTGACCCCCGTGGCCGAAGAGTTGTACGCGACCCTGCAGACGAGCAAGGGCGACGTCGTCATCAGGTTGTTCCCGAACCACGCGCCGAAGACGGTGAGCAACTTCGTCGGCCTGGCCGAGGGCACCAAGGAGTGGACCGACCCGCAGACCGGGGAGCAGGTCACCCGTCCGTTCTACGACGGCCTGGGCTTCCACCGCGTGATCGACGGCTTCATGATCCAGGGCGGCTGCCCGCTCGGGACCGGCACCGGCACCCCCGGGTACCAGTTCGACGACGAGATCCACCCGGAGCTCCAGTTCGACCGTCCGTACCTGCTGGCCATGGCGAACGCCGGGATCCAGTTCGGGCGCGGCACCAACGGTTCGCAGTTCTTCGTGACCGTGGTCCCGACCCCGCACCTGAACCGCAAGCACACGATCTTCGGTGAGGTCGTCGACGACGAGTCGCGCAAGGTCGTGGATTCGATCGCGACCGCGAAGACCGCGCCGGGCGACCGGCCGCTCGAGCCGATCGTCATCAACAAGGTCGTCGTCGAGCGCAAGAACGCCTGAGTTTCCGCGGGGCCGGTTCGCCGCCGGCCCTGCACATCCAGGGGAGGACGCAACCCGCGTGACCGAGACCGTCTGCTACCGGCACCCGGATCGGCCCGCCGGGGTGCGCTGTCAGCGCTGCGACCGGCCGATCTGCCCGGACTGCATGAACAGCGCCGCCGTCGGCTTCCAGTGCCCGAACTGCTTCACCGAGGGCGTCCGGTCGGTGCCGCGCACCCGTACGTCGCTCGGCGGCATCCAGCGCGCCGGCAGCCAGCAGATCGTCACCTACACACTGCTGGCCCTGAACGTCTTGGTGTTCATCCTGGTTCGCGCCGGTAGCCCGCAACTCCTCGGCGACCTGGTGATGGTGCCGGTGCTCGTCGAGTCCGAGCCGTGGCGACTGATTACGTCGGCCTTCACCCACGTGCAGTTCTTCCACATTTTCTCGAACCTGTTCATGCTCTGGCAGCTCGGTCCGCCCCTGGAACAGATGCTCGGCCGGCTCCGGTTCGTCATCCTCTACTGCCTGTCCGCGCTCGGTGGCAGTGTCGCGGTCTGGTTCCTCTCCGCCCCTGGCGGCGCCACCCTCGGCGCGTCCGGCGCGGTCCTCGGCCTGGTCGGCGCCCTGCTGGTGATCAGCCGAGCGCGCGGCCTCGACGTCACCTGGATCCTGGTGTACGTCGCCGTGACCGCATTCCTGTCCTTCGCCATCCCCAACGTGTCGTGGCAGGGCCACCTCGGTGGCTTCGTCGTCGGTGCCGCCATCGGCTGGATCTACGTTCAGATGGCCAAACCCAACCGCCGCAACCGCCAGAACGCCTGACGGCCGCGCGACCTCAGGACGCCTTCGCCTGCTGTTGCTTCTTGGCGGAGATCGGGTTCGTGGTCTGGAGGGCGACGACCGGGCTCGGGTGCTCCGGGGCCGGAGGCCGGGTGGCGTGCTGCTCGTTCCCCGGCCGGGCGCGTTTGTCCACTGCGCGTGGGCTCATGTGGATGTCCTTACCAAGTGTGGTCCCCCGTCGGGACGTCACCTGATTAGACGAGGACCTCGCCCGGGCTGTCATCAGGTTTTACGCAATCGAGCAGAATTTGTGGCCTAGGCCGATTAGTTCGGCTTTGAACAGTCAGCGGTAAACATGCGTTGCTGCCAGGCCGATGCCGGCGATCACACAGGCGGTCGCGGCGCTCAGGACGAGGGGGGTGTACCCGACGGCGGTGGCCAGCGCCGCGGCGGCCAAAGGTGCGGTGGCGCCGGCGATGGTGGTGGGCGT
Source organism: Kribbella sp. NPDC048915 (assembly GCF_040649595.1). Classification (NCBI taxonomy): domain Bacteria; kingdom Bacillati; phylum Actinomycetota; class Actinomycetes; order Propionibacteriales; family Kribbellaceae; genus Kribbella; species Kribbella sp. NPDC048915. The sequence continues at coordinate 2,506 of NZ_JBEZFT010000017.1, forward strand.
GCCGAGAATGCCCGCGATGGTGGCGTACCCGCGGTCGCCGTACCGGTCCAGCAGGATCGCCGGCTTGGCGATCGACGCGACGCCGAACCCGAGCCCGAACGCGATCAGGCAGGCGGCCGCGCCGGACGTCGATCGCCCGGCGAGCGGCAGGAGACCGAGGGCGGCGCCTTGCGCGGTGACGATGACGGCGGTGGCAGTGGCCATCGGCAACCATCGCCGCAGAACCGTGACAAGGATCCGGCCGGTGACCGACAGCAGGCCGAGCAGTCCGGCCAGAGTGGCGGCGGTGGTGGGTGAATGGCCGAGCTTGGTGAGGTACGTGACCAGGTGGACACCGATGACCGCCAGCGCTCCGGTGTGGAGGACGAAGGCGACAGCGAGCAGCCAGAACCCGAAGTCGCGCAGCACCTCTGCCGGCGAGCCGGCGGCCTGAGACTTGACCACGGCGACGCCCGGCCGGGTACGGCGGAGCGCAAAGGTGTGCAGTGGCACGGTGACCACCGCGATGATCACAGCCAGCACGACAAGACTTCGGCGCCATCCGTAGCTGTGGATGAGCTGCCCGGTGAGCGGGATGAAGATCGAACTCGCGAACCCGGCCACCAGCGTGATGCCGAGCAGCGCACCGGTCCGCCGTCGCGGCGTGGTGACGGCGACGACGACCGCGAACGCCGGCGGGTACAGCACCATCGCCGATGCGATGCCGATGGCAACGAACACGGCGTACAACTGGACGACGTCGTGGACCTGCGACCAGGCCAGTACGGCGATCGCGGCGATGACGGACCCGCCGCTCATTACGCCGTGCCCGCCGCGCGCATCGAGCACTCGGCCGACCGGTATCGCCAGGACCGCGCTGATCAACGACGCGAGCGTGAGCGCTCCGGTCGCCGCCGTCGCAGAGATCCGCAGCTCGAGGCGCATCGGCTCGAGCAACGCGCTGAACGCGTAATAGAGCACGCCGTAGCTGACGGTTGTCGTGACCGCGAGCGCGGCGACGACCTCACGTCGCGAGCCACCACGACCAGTCGGGTCAGATGCGCGACCGGTCGCGGTGGCGGTGGAGGTCATCAGTTGCAGCAGCTCGACTGAGTCGTCGGCTTGTCCTCGATCACAGTCAGCAGTCCACCGCTGATGCCGGTGGCGAGGCCGCGACCGGCCGGTGCTGAGACCGCTTGCGGCGCGGGACCGCAGCAGCCGCCGGCGGTCTCGGACTGCTCGCCGCCGTAGGCGAGGTTGGACGAACAGACACCGGTCTCAGGCAGATCGAGCTGGACGTCACGGGCCGCCTCCCAGTCACCTGCCAGGGCCGCGACCACCGAGCGGGCCTGCTCGTACCCGGTCGCCAGCAGGAAGGTCGGCGCCCTGCCGTAGGACTTCGCGCCGATCGCGTAGTACCCGGGCTCCGGGTGGGTGAGTTCGTCGACGCCGTGCGGCGGAACCGTTCCACACGAGTGCTGGTTCGGGTCGATCAGCGGCGCCAGCGCGCGGGTGGAGCCGAGGATCGGGTCCAGGTCGAGGCGCAGCTCGGACACCATGTCGAGGTCGGGCCGGAACCCGGTCGAGTTGACCACCGTGTCGGCCACCACGCTGCGCTCACCGGACGTGAGCTCGATCCGGCCGTCGTCGGTACGGCTGATCGCCTCGATCCGGAACGAGCTGACCAGCTCGACCCGGCCGGATTGCACCAGCTTCTTCAACCGCGCACCGAGCGCGCCACGCGCCGGCAGTTCGTCGGCCTCGCCACCGCCGTACGTCCGGGCCTGGTCGGTGCCGCGGACCACCCACACGATCTCCGTGCCCGGCACCTGCGCCGCCAACTCGCCGAGGTCGAGCAGGGTCGTCGCCGCGGAGTGGCCGGCGCCGACCACCGCCGTACGGCGTCCCGCGTAACGGTCGCGGTCCGCACCCAGCACGTCGGGCAGTGCGTGCGCGATGTCTGCGGCCACCTCGGTCTCGCCGCGGGCGGGGATGCCCGAGCCGCCGAGGACGTTCGGCCGACGCCAGGTGCCGGCCGCGTCGATCACCGCGGAGCCGAGCAGCTCGGTGCCGTCGGCCAGCCGGATCAGGAACGGCGCGGCCTCGCGGCCGGCGGTGCGGATCCGGTCGAACCCGACCCGGGTGACAGCGACGACCTCGGCGTTGTAGCGGATCCGGTCGTTCAGCTGCGGCGTCTTGGTCAGCGGCTCGAGGTAGTCGTCGATCAGGTCGCCGCCGGTGGGCAGCGTCCCGAGGTCCGGCGCGGTCCAACCCGTCTGTTCGAGCAACCGCCGCGCGGCCGCGTCGATGTCGTAGCGCCACGGGCTGAACAGCTTCACGTGCCGCCATTCCTCGATCGCGGCCGCGACACTGGGACCCGACTCCAGTACGACGAAGTCCAGCGCGCGGTCCCCGAGGTGCGCGGCCGCCGCCAAACCGATCGGGCCCGCGCCGATCACCACTACCGGGGTCCCTGGCCGCACCGCCTGCTCGCTTTCCATCCCAGCTCCCTGTCTAGAAGATCATCGAAACAGCCCCCAGCTTGCCTCGTGATTAGACAGGAGTCAAGATAGATATATGTCGAAGCAGGATCTGGTCCTCACCCCGGTCAACGGCCCCTGCTGCACGCCGATCTCCGCCGCCGCGCTCGACCCGGCCGGCGCGGTCGAGGGTGCCGCCGTGTTCAAGGCGCTGGCCGACCCGATCCGGCTCCGGCTGCTGTCGATCATCACCTCGGCCGGCGACGAGATCTGCGTGTGCGACCTGACGCCGCAGTTCGACGTCAGCGGCCCGACCATCTCGCACCACCTGAAGGTCCTGCGCGAGGCCGGCCTTGTCGATTGCGAGCGCCGCGGGACCTGGGTCTACTACTGGCCGGTGCCGGAGCGGCTGCGCTGGATCACCAGCCTGCTCGCCGTCCCCGAACCCACCCGGACCAACTGACGGCCACGCCTCGTCAACACGCTCAGCGGAGGAGCAGGCAACTGTCGCCGAATTCGTGCCAGAGGTAGTTGTTCGTGACGGCGGCGTCGTACGCGGCCTGCACCTGGCCGGGGCCGGCGACCGATTCCAGCAGCAGGAGATGCGAGGCCTCCGGCGCGTGCCAGCCGGTGATCAAACCGTCCACAACCCGCGGCGGTCGCTCCGGACTCAGCACCAGCTCCGTCCACCCACGCGATGGACTCACCACACCATCACCATCGACGACCGACTCGATCGCGCGGACGGCAGTAGTACCGACAGCGATCACCCGGCCGCCGTTCGCTCGCACCCAGCTCACGAGGCGTGCAGTGTGCGCGGGTACGTCGTACCGCTCGGCCGGCGGCGCCTCGTAGCTCTCCAGCGACGAAACACCGCAGTGCAACAGGATCGGCGCGATCAGTACGCCCCGCGCGGCCAGTTGACTGACCAACTCGAAGCTGAACGGCCGGGCCGCACTCGGCATCTCCGCACTACCGATATCCCGCGCGAACACGGTCTGGTACGTCGCCAGCGGCCACCGCTGACCGACGTAGTTGTAGGTGATCGGCCGCCCGTTCCGCTGCAGATACCCGAGCACGTCGTCCGTCGGCGGCTTGGCGATCCACAGCCGGTTCGACCCACTCTGGTACGGCGCGAGCAACGTCACCGCACCTTCCGGTACGTCGACCCGCTCGCCGACCGAACCGTCGAACATCGGACCACCGTCGCGGCGCAACTCGACCACCCAGGTACCGTCGTCGAGCGCCGCCGAGAAGTGCACTGCGTACTTCGGACCGTCGACGGCCGCAGGCATCGTGCGCGACGTGTTGACCAGCAGGAGATCACCGGCCCGCAGGTGATCGCCGATCCGGTCGAACCTGGTGTGCGTGATGGTCGACCCCTCCGCGACCAGCAACTTCACCTGGTCCCGTGAGACACCACGGGCTTCGGGTGGTTCGCCGGCGTTCAGTGCCTCCGGCAACTCGAATCGCGTGTGCGGATGGACCGTCACGACGTCACCGCCGGCGCGAACTCCGCGGCCCGGTACCTGCCGCTCGGCGGTCGACGGTCCAGCAGGTTCAGGAACGCCGGGACGACCGTCACGGGCTCCGGCCGGTCGGAGATGTCCTCGTCGGGGAACGCGGCCTGATGCATCGCCGTCCGCAGGTCCCCCGGGTCGACCGCGTACACACCGAGCGCCGGATGCTCCGCGCCGAGGATCCGGGTCGCATGGTCGAGCGCGGCCTTCGCGGAGCCGTACCCGCCCCACGTCTCGTACGCCTCGACGGCCGCATCCGAGCTGATGTTGACGACCACTCCGGACGAGGCGGTGAGCGCGGGCAGCAGCGCCTGGGTCAAGGCGATCGGCGCGAGGACGTCGACCTCGTACACGCGGTGCAACTCGTCCAGATCGGTGGTGGCGAACGGTTGTAACGGGCTCTGTCCGAGATAACTCGCGTTGTTGACGAGCAGATCGAGCCGGCCGAGCTCGGTGATCGCGTCGACGAGATCGGCGCGATGATCGGGGTCGGTGACGTCGCCGGCGAGCGGTACGACGTCGGTGTGGACGGCCAGTGCGTCGGCGGCATCCTTCAGCGCCTCGGCACCACGGGCGTCGACGACCAGTGCCCAGCCGCGCTCGGCCAACCCGTGTGCCAGCGCGAGGCCGAGTCCGGCGGAGGCGCCGGTGATCAGAGCTACAGGACGATCGGACGGTTCAGGAGTCATGCAATCCACCGTCGTACCTCAAGTCAACTTTAAGTCAAGCGCACCGGTGGCGGTGTGGCCTCGGCCTCGCACAACCGCCTGAGACCGTGCACGCCCACCTGGGACCTCGCACACCCACCCGGGACCTTGCATACTGAACCGTCCCGGGACCTTGCACAAGCAATAGCCGGCTCACGTGACAGATGTCGGGTGGGCAGGTGTGGCGTGCGGCGATGGCCGCCGTCACTGTTTCGGGTCGGTCGGGTAGCTCCATGCGAGGGGGATGTCCGCGCCTGTTAGGGGATCTCCGCTCGTACACCAGCACAGAACCCCCAACACGAGAGGTTGACCCACCGTGTTGGCCCGCACGAGCGCGCACGACGGCCGGGGTCATCCAGGAGACCCCGAGCGGCACGTGGTCGTCCTCGCCCCGCCCCGAGCTCCCCCCGGCCACGCCAGCCTCCCGACCAACCCCGACCAACCCCGGCCGACCCGGTCGACCCCGGCCGCCGCAGTTCGCCGGGTCCTCACCAACCCTGCACCGCCTGCACTGCTGACCGGCGAAAACTCTCCTAGCTGATTGATGCGCGGCCCGAAGGTGTGCACGCTCGACAGTTAGTGTGGTGCGGGGCGGGTGTGTTCGGTGTCTGGTTCACGCTCAGCTGTGGCCCCTGGCACGGGACACGTCCTGTCGACCTGACACACGCCACCCACGCCACCCACCCGAGCGTCCCCGGCTCCATCACCACGACCACCGAATCCAGACCATGCCGTGCGTCAATCATCTAGGAGAGTTTTCCGCACGACACTGGAGGCTTTTGCCCGCCATACGGGGGAAAACCCTCCATAGATGCGGCTCCACCACCCCCACGCCACCATCACCCCGACGCCACCATCACCCCGACGCCCCGACGCACCATCACCCCACGCCCCGACGCCGCCATCACCCCACGCCCCGATCACCCCGACGCCACCATCACCCACGCCACTATCGCCCGCGCGCTCTCATCGCCCCGGCCATCCCTCACCCCGCCGGCCCACGACCATCTCCCCTCGGGCAGAGGCCAACCCACACACCAGTCAGCGGACCCCAATAACCACTCCACACCCACCACAACCTGTTCAAGCCCCCCGACTTCAGCCCGCACCACGACCGGCGCAGCCAACCACAGCCAACCCATACGAACGGATAACCCCGCCAGTTAGGGGTTCTCTGCTCTCATACCGACGAAGAACCCCCAACACGCGGGGTTATCCGTTGGCGCAGGAGTCACGCGGGACGGCAGGTGATTTCTGTGGAGGGTCAGTCATTGACCGGGGGGAGCAGGATCCCGGGGTTCAGCACGCCCACGGGGTCGAGGGTTTGTTTGACGGCCTGGAGGGCCTCGACGGCGAGTGGGCCGATTTCGGCGACGTAGGCGTCGCGGTGGTCGGTGCCGACGCCGTGGTGATGAGTGATCGTGCCGCCCGCGTCCGCGATCGCCTGGTTGGCCGCGCGTTTCGCCGTACGCCACTGCTCGACCGGGTCGTCGGCCTGAGCGCAGATCACGGTGAAGTACAGCGACGCACCGGTTTCGTACACGTGCGACACATGGCACAGCACCAACGGCGGCGTCGCACTCAGCGCCTCGGTCAGCGCGGACGTGACTGCGCTCTTCAACTCCGGGATGCGCGACCAGAAGGCAGCCGTTTCGAGCGTCTCGACGAGTGCACCCTCGTCGAGCAACGGATCGCGCAGGTACGGCGCCCGGTATCGCCCGAGGCGCCACGTTTCACCGGGCCCTGCACCGAGGTTCTGCCCGCCGGCCTCGGTCAGCAGGGCGGCGGTCGCCTGGTTGTACGGACCGTCGAAGCCGATGATCGCGAGCACGCCACCGGATCCGCCGCCGAGGACGTCCGGGTCGGCGAGATTCACTGCGGTCTCGACCTCGTCCGACAGCCGGAGCACCGTGGGCAGCGGGCCGTCCTGCGCGAGTCGCCGTACGGCGGTCAGCCCGGCGTCGAAGTTCTCGAACTGCCAGCCCTCGAAATGCCGCTCGGTAGGGCGCGGGCGGATCCGGACCACGACCGACGTGATGATCCCGAACGCACCTTCGGAGCCGAGCACAAGCTGCCGCAGATCCGGACCGGCGGCGGACATCGGCGCCCGGCCGAGTTCGAGCGTCCCGCGCGGCGTGGCCAAGGTCAGCCCGACCACCATCTGGTCGAATCGCCCGTACCCGGCGGAGGACTGTCCGCTCGAGCGCGCGGCGGCGTACCCGCCGATCGACGCACCTTCGTAGGACTGGGGAAAATGCCCGAGCGTGTACCCGCGTTTCGCGAGCAGCGCTTCGGCTGCCGGACCACGGACACCGGCCTGCAGCGTGGCCGTCCGGGACACCTCGTCCACCGCAACCAGTTGGTCCAGCCGTCGAAGGTCCACGGTGATGAACCGCCGCGCCGGCGCGAGTCCGCCGACGACAGAGGTGCCGCCGGAGTACGGCACGACGGCGAGGTCATGGTCGGCGCAACCGCTCAGCAGGTCCTGCACTTCGTCATGAGAGGCCGGGAAGACGACCGCGGCCGGCAGGTCTGTGGTGTCGCCGGCCCGGAACCGGAGCAGATCCGTCGTCGAGTACCCACGCGTGTGCGCCCATCGCGTCTCCGCGTCGACGGCGACGTACTCGTCACCGACGACACCGGTCAGGAACGCGAGCTGGCCGGCCGTCAGTTCGACCCGGTCCGCCCCGGCGGGCACTCCGTCCACTCCGTCCGTAGTGGATGCCGACGAGCGACGCCGTACGCCGAGATGCTGGAGCGCATCGATCGCGGCCTGGGGGAGATCGACCGGGTGAGCGGGATCGCCCCAGCGGCCGGGCGTGAGTTGCACCACCGAGAGGTCGGATTCGGTCATCGCTGACTCCCTTTCGGCTGCCGCGCGAGGTAGCGTCCAGGGGAGGTGGAACCCCCTGGCTCCCACCTCCCCTGGACAGTTCCGGGACGCCAAAGTCGCTGATACACTTTGCCGCGTGATGTCTCAGCGTAGCAGCGAATCCGAGCAAGAGGCCAGCAGCCGCCCGACACCCGCCAACGCGATCGGCGAGGAGCGGATCCTGGACGCGGCGTACGAGCTGCTGCTCGCGATCGGGATGCGCCGGATGACGATGGCCGACATCGCCCGGCACGCCGAGGTGTCCCGCGCGACGCTGTACCGGCGCTGGCCGAACGTGCAGGCCGTGGTCGCCGCGCTGATGACCCGCGAGTGGACGATCGCGCTGGTGTCCGCGTTCCAGCCCGACGCCGCGGACGGCCGCTCCCGCCTCGTCGAAGGTGTGGTCGAGGTGGTCGCGAAGACCCGCGTGCACCCGTTGATGCGCAAGATCATCGAACTCGACCCCGAGTTTCTCACGCCGTACCTGCTGGAGCGCCGCGGCAGCAGCACGGTCGCGCATCTCGCGCTGGTCGAGGAAGGGATTCGTCAGGGGCAGGCCGACGGGTCGATCCGGGCCGGCGATCCGGTGTGGCTGGCGCGGCAGATCATCCTGGTCTCGCTGGCATCCGCGGTGACCGGTCCGGTGCTGGCCGAGAAGGACGAGTACCCGAAGCTCGACGATGAGCTGCGGGTGATGCTGACGAGGTATCTCACGCCATGATCCGGGTGGGCGACGCGAGTCTGAACGCGGCGCGGCGGGCGCGGGAGCTAGACACGCTGCGCTCGGTCGACGTGCTCGTCGTCGGTGGTGGGGTGACCGGCGCCGGCGTGGCGCTGGACGCGGCCGCCCGCGGACTGACCGTTGCCCTGGTGGAGAAGCACGACCTGGCGTTCGGCACCAGCCGGTGGAGTTCGAAGCTCGTGCACGGCGGCCTGCGGTATCTCGCGTCCGGCCATGTCGGGATCGCCTACGAGAGCGCCGTCGAGCGCGGCATCCTGATGAAGACCACCGCCCCGCATCTCGTGCACCCGGTGCCGCAGGTTGCGCCGTGGTTGCCACAGGCAAGGTTCGTGCAGGCGGCGCTGCTGCGCTCGGCGTTCCTCGGCGGCGACGTCCTGCGCACGTTCGCGCGAACCAGCGACGACTACCTCCCGCACTCACGCCGGGTCAGCTCCGCCGAGGTGCTGCGGTATGCGCCCACGCTCCGTCCGGACGGCCTGCGCGGCGGCTTCCTGACCTGGGACGGACAGTTGTACGACGACGCGCGCCTGGTCGTCGCGATCGCCCGGACCGCAGCGCAGTACGGCGCCCGCATCCTGACCCGGGTCGCGGCGACGGAGGTGACCGGCCGAGGTGCGGTGCTGGTCGACCAACTGACCGGGGAGCGTCGGTCGGTGGACGCGAAGATCGTCATCAACGCGACCGGCATCTGGGCGGATCAGGTTGCCTCGGGCATCAAACTCCGCCCGAGCCGGGGCACCCATCTGGTGCTGCCGCAGTCGGTGTTCGGCGGACTGTCCGCCGTCCTCACGGTGCCGGTGCCCGGAGAGCTGCGCCGGGTGGTGATGGCGATCCCGGCGCCGGACGACCGGGTGTACGTCGGGCTCACCGACGAGGAGGCGCCGGGTCCGGTGAGCGACGTACCGCAGGCGACCGACACGGAGATCGACTTCCTGCTCGACACGATCAGCGCGGCGGTGCAGCAGCCGGTGACCCGCGCCGACCTGCTCGGGACGTACGCCGGCCTGCGACCGCTGCTCGACACCGGACACTCCAAGGGCGAGGACAAGACCGCGGACATCTCCCGGCGGCACGCGGTCATCACCAGTCCGGACGGCGTCGTGACGATCGTCGGCGGCAAGCTCACGACCTACCGCCGGATGGCGCAGGACGCCCTCGACGCCGCGCTCGCCCAGTCCACGCTCGAGGTGCGGCGGACCTGCCAGACGCACCGGATTCCGCTGGTCGGCGCGGCCGATCGCGTCCACCTGGCCGCGGTGCGCGCGCCGGCGCGGTACGTCCAGCGGTACGGCGTGGAGGCCCCGCAGGTGATCACAGGTCCGCCCGAACTGCAGGATCCGATCGCGCCGGGGTTGCGGACGACGTACGCCGAGGTGCTGTTCGCGGTGCGCCACGAAGGAGCCCTGACCGTCGACGACGTGCTGGACCGACGGACGCGCATCGGGCTGTCGGCGGCGGACCGGGAGCTCGCACTGCCCGCCGTCCGCGAGGCCTTCGCGTCGGTCTGACGCCGATCCGGGGCGTGCTCCGGTCGTGGGGTTAACTTGGCTGCGGGGAGGTAGCAGGTGACGCAGCCGTATCCGGGGCCGTACCAGGCGCCGCAGCAGGGCCCGTACCAAGGGCCGTACCAGGGCCAGTACCAGGCGGGCCCGTACCAGCACGGCTCGTACCAGCCGATGCCGATGGCGGTCGCGCCGCAGTACCGGCCGTTGCGGGCGCTCGGGATCGTCAGCATCGTGCTGATGGGCCTCACCACGCTCGGGTTCGGCATCTAGAACGTGCTGCTCTGGCGGTCGTACGACGAGGTCAAGCGGTTCGTGTACGGGCTGCTCTCCGACGAGGAGATCGAGCGGGGCTTCGCGGCGATCGCCGGCAGTGGGCCGTTCCTCAACCTGATCGGCTACCTGCTGATCGGCACCGCGATCGCGTTCCTGATCTGGCTGTGGCGTGCCCGCGACAACGTCGACGTCCTGTACGCGCCGTTCGCTCCGCAGCCGGGCATGCACCCCGGGCAGCGTCCGCAAGGCGCCCACCGCCGGTCCCCGGGGTGGGTGATCGGTTCGTGGTTCTGCCCGATCGTCCAGTTCTGGTACCCGCTGCAAATCGTCACGGATGTCGCCCGCGCCAGTGAGCCCCCGACCCGCCCCGGCATCGCGCGCTCCGGCGGTGTCCGCGCCCTGCTCGCCACGTGGTGGGTGTCCTGGTGCGGCTTCTGGCTGATCATCGTCGGCGGCGGTACGACGGCGCTGGTCGGCACGATCGTCTGGATCGTCCGGCTGGTGAACCTGGCCGAGGAGTCCGGGGGCACCTCGTCGGTCGACTTCTACGACCTGCAGGACTTCATGGTCCGCCTCGCGCTGGCCTTCGACATCGGGTTCACGGTCGCAACGGTCCTCCTGGTCATCGCGACGATCGCGGTGTCGTTGCTGATCCTTCAAGTCGGGCAATGGCAGCGCGAACGGTTCGAACCGCCGGCGCCGGTGCGTGACGTCGTACCGCCGAATCAGCCGCCGCAGTACGTCCCGCGCTCGCAGCACCGCGGGCCGGGCTTCCCCACCTACGGTCCCTGAAGCAGTACGACGCTCGCGTCGTCGTACCGCTTCCAGTTCGGGGCGGTGTCCGCGGCGTCGTGGTCCCGCACCAGGTCGATCAGCCGTCGCGGGCCGTCGGTGGTGAGTACGTCGAGCAACTCCTCCCACGAGTGCCCGTAGCGTTCGACGAAGCGCGACGCGCCGTCGGAGAGGATCGCCACCGCGTTGACGTCGGCGCGATCCGTGCTGCCGGTGACAGCTTGGTACGCCGCCGCGGGCGCGGTACTCGCCACCCAGAAACCACCCGGCTGGTTGCGCAACCGCCGTACGGCCTCGAGGGTCCGCTCCGGAAGGAGGTCGATCCGGTCGTCGCTGTGGACGGTCACCTTCCCGCCAGGGGAGCGGATGACGATGGGAGAGTCGGCCAGGACCAGGTGCTCCACCCGGTCCGGGCGGAGGCGAACCATCGACACCGTCGAGGAGGGGCTGTCGGGGTTGTCGAGGTCGCAGGTGTCGGTATGGACCCTCCGAACCGTGGCGATCGCCTCGGCCAGCAGATCCGCCAGCGGCGCGGACGACCGGGCCAGCAGCGGAGTCGCGAGCTGCATCGCGAGCTGGGTCACCAGCCAGGCGACGTCGTGCCGGCAGCCGGACTCGACGCCCGGCGGAGCGGTCGCTCCGTCCAGCACCACGGCGAAATCCGGGCCGGTCAGGACCAGGTCCTCATTGCCGGCAGGGGGTCGCCGATCCGGCGCGGCCTCAGTGAGCGATCGGATCTCCACGCGACCAGTCTGGCTCAGCCCAGTTGTCGGCGAGCGACTGGTCGAGGCCGATCTTCGGGGACCAGCCGAGCTCGCCGCCGATCAGCGTGGTGTCGGCCTGCTGCCAGGGCGCGCCGAGCGCGTTCTCCTGGCCGGTGTCGTCGACGATGGTCGCCGGCTGACCGCTGAGCTCGAAGAGCTGCCCCGCGACGTCCCGCGCGAGCGTTGCCCGACCGGTCCCGACGTTCAGCACCGGCGGCAGCCTGCGGTCCGCGAGCGCGACCGCGAGGACCGCCTCGGCGACGTCGCGGACATCGACGAAGTCGCGCCAGACATCGAGCGAGCCGACTTCGATCAACTGTCGTGATCGCAGGTCCCGGATCACCCGGCCGGTCAACGTACTGTGCGGCGCGCCCGGTCCGATTACGTCGAACACCCGGAGGACCACGGCGTCGGCGCCCGCCCGTTGCGCGCGGAGCACGAGCTCGGACCCGGCGAGCTTGGTCAGCCCGTACGGACCAACCGGTCGCGGCGCGGTCTCCTCGGTCAGGCTGGTGCCGTGCGGTCCACCGCCGTACTCCGCGGCGGAGCCGAGCTGGACGAACCGCGCGTGCCCGGCGTGGTCCCGGACCGCGGCGAGCAGCGCCTCGACCGCGATCACGTTCGCGCGGACGAGCTCGGCCGGCGCACCGAACGTGGCACCGACCGCGTTGACGATCACAGTCGGCTTGTACAGCTCGATCTGGGTGTCGAGCGCGTACGGATGCATCGCGGCCAGGTCGCAGCGCCGGTACGGCTCGCTCCGGGTGCGGCTCAACCCGCGGTACTCGATCCCCCGGTCGGCGAGCAGCGCGCAGATCCTGGCGCCGAGGAAACCTCCCGCGCCGAACACCATCACCCGCTCGGTTCCGGTCACCCCTCCATCGTGCGGCCCGTATTTGTCGGTCCGCCTTCCGTTGTCCTGCGTCAGCATCACAACTGTGTCGGTACGGCGTGGCAGTCTGAGTCACTCACCGCACCGAGGAGGGCGTATGGCCGATCGAGCGCAAGGGCGTGCCGCGACGCCGACCGAGTCGACGATCCGGGACTGGGACGACGCGGATCCGTCCGGCGAGACGTACCGACGGGTGCTGTTCGTGGACTCCGACCTGACCGAGGTGGACAACCGCGGCGGGGTGTTCGAAGAGTGCACGTTCCGTGGGGTGCGGTTCAACGCCTCGACCCACACCGACGCCGCGTTCGTGAACTGCACGTTCGTGCGGTGCTCGCTGTTCGACGCGAGCTTCGTGCGGTGCAAGTTCGTCGGCAGCTTCTTCGACGACTGCACATACAGCCTGATGAAGGTGTCCGGCGGCGACTGGTCGTTCACCGGTCTGCCCGGTGCGGATCTCAAAGGTGCCGAGTTCACCGGAGTGCGGTTGCGCGAGGCCGACCTGACCGGCGTCCGTGCGCCGAAAACCGTCCTCCGCGACCTTGATCTGTCCGGCGCGACGCTGCAACGGGCCGACTTCACCGGTGCCGATCTCCGTGGCTCCGACCTGTCGACCCTCGACCCGCTGACCGTCACGCTCCGCGACGCCAGGATCGACGTCACCCAGGCGATGGTCGTCGCCGCCGCCCTGGGCCTTGACGTCCGCCCCTGAGCCTGGCCGGTTGGATATCCCCAAGTAGTCACACGGTCATCCACCGTTCTATCCACAACCTGTGGATAACTATCCGGATAACTGTGTGTTCGTACTGTGATACTGCAGCGATTGGCGCGTGAGGATCTCCCGGCGATGCCGGGCCGGCGGCCGCCGGCCGCCGAGCAGCCCGGCACGCTCCACCGCGTACTCGAGCATCGCCGGAAGTCCTCCGAGTGTCACCAGGCGGAGGCCGACCCTGCGGGTGAGTGACTGAACGCCGACCGCCAGTCCGACCCCGCAGACCGCGCCCACCGAGTTCGCGATCAGGTCGTGCACCTGGCAGGACCGGCCGAGCTGCGGCACCAGTGCCTGGACCGCCTCGACCGCAGCCGACATCCCGACGCCCGCGGCGATCCCGTCTCCAGGACGCGCCCCGGCCAGCGTCACCATGCCCGCGGCCGGGACGAACAGCGCGACGTTGAGCAGCCCCTGGATCGAGGTCAGCCCGCCGGTGGTGGTCAAATGCGTGCCGCACTGCCCGATCTGACCGAGCCGATGCGCCGTCGGACTGAGCGTCGCCGCGATCACCAGCGCCCCCGCGGCCGGCAGGCAGAATGCGGCGAGCCGCGGAACCAGGTCGCCGGGGCGCCGAAACGAGGAGAGCGCGACGGGCAGCGCCATCCCGGTCAGCACGAGCCAGGTGTCCAGCAGATGCGGAATCCCGCGATAAGTCTCGAGCACGTGTCCGGACCCTCCCGTGGTCGACCTGACTCGAACCCTTCGTCGCTGCGTTTCCTGACACGACGATCAACCGGCGCCCGCCGCCGCGGCCAGACCCGTCCGGACATCTGCACGGAGCCGCAAACCGGTCGTGACAGTTTGTGACGATCCGTGCACAAACTGACACGGAAGGAAGGTGCTCCAGGCAACGATCGTGTGTCAGCGCCGGCTGGGTACCGGGAGCTGAACGCCGAACCGAGAGGAGCATCGTGGTCGACTCGCAGCTGCGTGCGATGACCTGGAACATCTGGTGGCGCTTCGGACCGCGCTGGCGAGAACGCCAGCCCGGAATCCTGGCGACGATCGAGCGCTTCGGTCCCGACGTGATCGCGCTGCAGGAGGTGTGGGCCGGCGAAGGGACCACTCAGGCGGACGAGTTCGCGCACGCGCTCGGATTCCATGCGGCGTTCGCGTCACCGTCGTACCCGCGCACCCCTGATCCCGCCTCGGCGCCTGATCACGAAGGCTTCGAGCTCGGCATCGCACTGCTGAGCCGCTGGCCGATCGAGGCGCCGGAGACGATCCCGTTACCCGCGCGGCATCGGTCCTGGGATCCGGTCGCGCTTCGGGCCCGGGTCGCTCATCCTGCCGGTCCGGTTCCCGTTGTCGTCGCCTGCCTCGAACACGCGACGACCTTCAGCGACGACCGGATCGCCCAGGCGGCGCTGCTTGCCGACCTCGGGACGGATCCCGCCGCGGACGGTCCGGCTCCGTCGCTGGTGCTGGGCGATCTGAACGCCGCGGCCGACAGCGCCGTACTGCGTCCGCTGCGTGACGTGATGATCGACGCCTGGACGGCCGGCCACGGTTCGCCCGAGGCAGTGACGCTGCCGTCGTCGCATCCGTCCGCGCCGCTCGAGGCCGGTCCGGAACTGGTCGATCAGCGGATCGACCACATCTTCTACCGGCCGGGGCACGAGGATCAACTGGTCACGATCGAGTCGACGGTCATCGCCGGTGATGCTGTGGACGGCGTCTTTCCGTCCGACCACCGAGCTGTGGTGTGTGACGTCCGATGGCGCAACCGCACCGGCTGACCCCTTCAGACACCGGCCCGGACCGGCGCTTCGACGCAGGAGTCGGTGACGCAGTAGTCGGTGTCGCGGCGGTCGGTGATGAACATGTGTCCCGGCGCGTGCGTGATCGCGTACGGCGGCTTGGACGCCATCAGCGCCGCCTGCACCGTCACCCCGCAGGCCCAGAACACCGGTACGTCGCCGTTGGCCGGCTGCACCGGATCGCCGAAGTCCGGCCAGGCCAGGTCCAGGGTCCCCAACGCCCGTGGATCGCCGATGTGGACCGGTTCGCCGTGCACTGCCGGCATCGCGCGGGTGATCCGGACCGCGTCGTCGACCCGATCCGCCGGGATCTGGCGCATCGACACCACCAGCGGACCGCGCAGCCGACCGGCCGGCACGCACGGACGATCGGTCACGTACATCGCGACGTTCCGCCCCTGCTCGACGTGCCGCAGCGGGATCCCCGCGGCCGCCAGCGCGGACTCGAACGTGAAGCTGCAGCCGAGCGAGAACGTGACCAGATCGTCCCGCCACGCCTCGGTCGAGTCCGCCACCTCGGCCACCAAGCTCGCCGTCCCGCCAGATCCGGTACTGCGGCAGATCGGTCCGCAGGTCGGCGCCGCGAGCGAGTCGCGTCGACGGATCACCCGGATCACTCACGTCGAGGACCGGGCACGCCTGGGCGTTGCGCGTGCAGAAGAGCAGGACGTCGTACGCCCAGTCGGCGGGGACCGCGACCAGATTCGTCTGCGCGTAGCCGTCCGCCCAACCAGTGGTCGGACGGCTGAGGTCGTCCCGGAAGAGCGAACGCGCTTGAGCCGGGGTGAGCGTCGCAGTCGTCATGAGACCCCCTTCGCAGGTGATCTCACGATAGAGATTGTTGAACAATACGACAAGGCGTCAGACGACGAACTCGTGGATCCATTCAGCCGGGGACTGCTGATGCAGGCGCCAGTAGTGGTCGGCGAGCTCGTCCGGATCCCACAGGCTGCCGGGCGCGACGCCGCCGCTGACGGTGACACTCGCGGCATGCACCCCGGCGGCGCCGTACTGCTGATGCAGCAGAGTCACAACTGCGCGGACACCGGCCTTGCCGAGCGAGAGGCTCGCGTAATCCGGCTTCGGCAGCGGCATCCCGCCGGTGATCAGGAACGAGCCGCTGCCGCGCTCGGCCATCGCCGGCGCGAGGTGCGCGGCGGTCGTGATCGCGCCGACCACGTTCACCGCCAGCGCGTCGAGATGCTGCTGCGCGGTCAGGTCGCCGATCCGGTCCGCCTGGAGCCGCGCCGCGTTGTACACCACGACGTCCGGTACGCCGTACGCGTCGACGACCCGATCGAGCGCAGCCCGCAGTGCGCCCTCGTCCGCCACGTCGGCCGTCACCGGCAGGACGTCGGCGCCCTCGAGCTCCGCGGTGGCCGTCTTGACGGTTGCCTCCGAGCGCGCGATCAGTCCGGCGGTCATCCCCTCCTTGACGAAGCGCTTCGCCACCGCCAGCCCGATCCCGGGCCCCACTCCCACCACCACAGCTCCAGCCATGGCGCGGAGCATAAACCTTGACCCTCAGGTCAAGGTCAAATCCGTGGTTTCGACCGCTGACTTTGCGCCGCCATGGCGGCAGCCATGTGGCCCTCGGCGGCGGCGTCGAGCCCCGCGATGACGCCCTCCACATCGGCGGCCGAGCGGTTCTGGCTGAGCTTGAACTTGGCCTCGATCCGCTTGATCGCGATCTCGACACCGACGATCGCCCGCAACTGACCGTTGACGAACGCAGCCGGCGCGTCGTCGACCGACCACGGATGCTCACGACCGGCCTCGTGACGATCGGACAGCCCACGGACGAGTTCCTCGACCCAGGCGGCGTCGTCGTGCACGGTCATCGCGCCGTACACGTGCGCGGTGACGTAGTTCCAGGTCGGTACGACGCGGCCGTGCTCCTGCTTGGAGGCGTACCAGGTCGGGGAGATGTACGCGTCCGGACCGCGCACGATCACCAACGCGTCACCGATCACGGGCAGCCGCCAGTGCTCGTTGTTACGGGCCAGATGGCCGCGCAACACGTTTCGCTCACGGTCGAAGAGGAACGGGAGCATCGTCGCGACCAGCCCGTCGGGTGTCACCGTGACCAGGTCCGCCGCGCCGTGGTTGGCCAGCAACTCCTGGACGGCCTCGTCATCGGCGGCGAAATGCGCAGGGACGTACATGCTGCTCAGTCTCCTTCGCCCTCAGCCGCCGGCGACAGATCCAATGCCGGGTGTCTTGTCCAGCCCAATCGTCACGATAGGCGGAGCTTCGCTGCCTCTTCGTAGTCGCGCTTCCAGTCGCCGGTCGGCGGGAGGATGACGCGTTCGGTACCGGCCGCCTCGTAGGCCGCGAGTTGTCCACGCGGGTCGCCGTCGAGCTGCGGCGCGATCACGGTCGCCCGCAACTGCTTGCCGTTGGCAAGCTCGTTGATCCGCTCCAGGCTGGTTCGCACCTCGGCCGGCGAGGACGCGATCGTCGCCCAGCCGTCGGCGTACGCCGCCGCCCGCCGGAACGCCCTGGTGCCGCTGCCGGCCACGAAGATCGGCGGCACCTGGGCACCGGGGGAGAGCGCGATGTTCTCGGCGGTCGCGGTCTTGCCGGCGATCAGGTCCGGCAAGACGGCGAGGGCTTCGTCGGTGAGTCGTCCGCGGTTGGTGTAATCGACGCCGGCCGCTCGCCACCCGGTGTCGCCGTGTGCCGGGTTGCCGGTACCGATCCCGAGGACGAGCCGGTTGTTCGACACCAACTGCAACGAGCTGATCTGCTTGGCCGCCCACGCGACCGGACGCAGCGCAAGCAGCATCACGTTGTACCCGACGGTGATCCGCTCCGTCACCGCGGCCGCCGTCGCGAGCACGACCGTACTGTCGAGCATCGGCGCACTCGCGATCAGATGGTCGGTGGACCACACCGAGTCCAGCCCGATCTCCTCCGCGTACCGGGCGCTCGCGCGCACATCCCCCAGAATCGGCCGCGCCGGATCCGGCGTCGACGTCGGCAGAATGACCCCGATCTCCACTGTCATACCTTCTGCAAACCTGTGCACGCCGAGCCGCATTCCCGCGTGCGGTGTGCACTCCCGACAGGACGTGTCGGTGGTCGAGGTAGTGCACTCGGCCTCGATCTAGTACATGCGTACGGTGTCTCGGTGGTGCACTACCTAATGAGAGCTGACACGCTGCTGCGCCGTCGGGAGCGGGATCATCAGACATGTCCTGTCGTCAGCGGTGGTCGCCGTCGCCGTGCAGGACGCCGCGGGAGGCCCGGTCGGCGATCTTCGCGATGTTGCGGTCGGCAACATCCTCCAGGCGGATGCCGAGCCGGGTGCACAGCTCGGACAGGTACCAGAGCACGTCACCCAACTCGAGCGTGAGCGCGTCCCGGTCCGCGTCTGTGATCACGCCGTCGCGGTCCCGGAAGATCTTCTTCACTTTGCCGGCGACCTCGCCCGCCTCGTTCACCAGCCCCAAGGTCGGGTACACGATCGGGTGGTCGGTCGAGATCGGCGCGCCGGTGTAGGACGCCGCCTCCTGGTACCGGTCGAAGTCGAACCGCTCCTCGTCACTCACCCGCGTCAGTCTGCCAGGCGTCCTGGTGACCGTTGATGTTGATCAGGTTCCCGTCGGGCGCACGGACGAAGAACCGACGGATTCCCCACGGCTCGGTGGTCAACGGGTACACGATCTCGTACCCGCGCCGCAGCGCCTCGGCGTACGCCTCCTCGATGTCGTCGCCGACAGCAACCGAAACCACCGAATCCTCGGGCGCTGTCGCATCCTGCGTCACGAGTTGCACCGCCGTTCGCCGGTCCGGCGACTCGAACCTGGCTACCCAGTCCAAGCCCGCAAGTCCTTCCTCATGTAACCCGAGATAGTCGGCGTAGAAATCCCGGGCCGCGTCGATGTCCGGCACCGACAGATTCGCCATCACGCGAGTAACCCGCACCAGAACCTCCCTCATCGGTTCCCCAGTCTGACCCGCCGCCGGCCACCCGATCCAGTGCCGGCCACTCCGCCGGCTTCGGTCGGTGTGCGGGTGGGGAATCGCGCCGGCAGGGCAGCGGCGAGGGCGGGCAGGGGCGAGGCAGTTGCTCCGATGCCGAGGGGGCGCTGCGGCAAGTGGCGGAGCGGGGTGTGGTAGCGCTTCCAGATCGGTTGGGTGATTGGAATCGGTGTACCGCTGAGAAGCCTGCTGGGAGCGCTTCCAGGAAGCTAGCGAAGATCGGTGGTGTTGGGAAGAGGGCGACGCGTTGACATCGTCCGCATGGTGCGTCAGCATTCCGGGCAGCGCTGCGGTTCGTGCCGGAGGTCCTTTGCTCAGAGAGGACTGAAGGATGAAGGTCGTGAAACCCCTTGTGGCGGTCCTGGTGACCGCCACGCTCCTGCTGCCGGCCGCTCCCGCCGGCGCGGCCAGCCCGATCGGTTTGACCAGTGGGTTCTACGTGAACCCCGACTCGGCGCCCGCGGTCTGGGCGCGGAACAACTCCGGGGACTCCCGGGCGGCACGGATCCAGAGCTCGATCGGGTCCAAGCCGATCGCTCGCTGGTTCGGCAACGACGCGAACATCGCCACCATCGTGGCGAACTACACCGGCGCCGCGGACGGGCAGGACAAACTGCCGGTCCTGGTCGCCTACAACATCCCCGACCGGGACATCTGCGCCGGTCACTCCGGCGGTGGTGCGGGCAGCGTCGGTGCGTACCGGACCTGGATCGCGAGCTTCGCGGCCGGGATCGGGACCAAACCCGCGGTGGTGATCATCGAGCCGGATGCGTTGAACGGCATGGACTGTATGACGCAGGCACAGAAGGAAGATCGGCTCGGAATGTTGCTCTATGCAACACAGAAGTTCCAGGAGAAGGCGCCGAACACCTACGCCTACCTCGACGCCGGGAACGCCGGCTGGACCAACGCCTCGACAATCGCCTACCGCCTCAACCAGGCCGGGGTCGCGAACATCCGCGGCTTCTCGGTCAACGTGTCGAACTTCTACACAACCAGTGAGTCGATCAGCTACGCGAACTCGGTGAACAGCTACCTCGGAACCACCAAGCCGTTCGTGATCGACACCAGCCGGAACGGAAACGGCCACGGCACCGGCTGGTGCAATCCGGCCGGCCGCAAACTCGGCGTACCGGCCCAAGTCGGCGGCGGCGCCGAGCTCCTGCTGTGGGTGAAAACCCCAGGAGTCTCCGACGGTCCCTGCGGAACCGCCCCCACAACCCCCGCCGGCACCTTCAACCCCGACCTAGCTGTCCGCCTGATCGACGGCTCGTAACCCACCCTCTCCACAACGCGACGTCCGCGCCCCGCCGAGTCGTGACGAATGGCTGTCCACGTCAGCCTTTTCCCACGACTCGGCGACGGCGTCCACGACCATTCGCCACGACTCGGCGCCAATGCCTGGGCTCGGCGGGGCGCGGCGGTGGAACGGGCGCGTCGGTCAGGCGTCGTTCTGGCCCGGTCCGTTGCCCGGGAAGAGGTGAACTTCCTGGGGCCAGTCGAGGCACACGGCCAGGCGGCCGGCCCAATAGCGGGCGGCCTCTTCGTCGGGGACGTCGATCACCGTGAAGCCACCGAGGTGTTCCTTGGTCTCGACGTACGGCCCGTCGCTGAAGATCGGCTCGCCGCCCTTCGCCTCGACGCTGAAGAGAGCGGTCGACGCATCGATGCCGCCGTTCGCGAACACGAAGACGCCCGCCTCCCGCATCTCGTCGAGCACGACCCCCGACGCCACGCTCTTCGCCTGCAACTCCTCCGCCGTGTGCTCCTGCACCCACTCGTCGTTGAATGCGATCAGGTACTCAGCCACAGTCGTCTCCTCTCACTTGGCGCCCCCAACGGCCGCCACACCATCTCCACGAACACGACCACCCGATTCCGACACCCTCCCACCACATTGCCGGATTTCCCACCGAACTGCCCCAGGTCCTGCCCGAGGCCTGGGTACAGCGGGCCACAACCCGGTGGCTTGAACAGGAAGTGGTGCCCGGGGACCTGCTATTTCCTGTTCAGCGCCCCGAATACCCGGTAGCAGCAGGCGGCGACGGTTGGAATACTCGGCGCGCATGGACCAGCTCCCCGTGCAGGACGCCGACGGATCCGCCCTCCTCCGCTTCGAACCCGTCCCCGAACACGAACTGGCCCACCTCGACCCCGCCGTACCACTGACCGCGTCGCTGGTCGTGCTCTGGTACGGCGGCCACTGCCTGATGGTCTTCAACCGCTTCCGCCAAGCGTGGGAACTCCCCGGCGGCATGATCGACCCCGGCGAAACGCCCCGCCAAGCCGCCCTCCGCGAACTCCTGGAGGAAAGCGGCCAACGCCCGGAAACTCTGAACTGCGCCGGCGCCGCCCTCATCCGAGCCGCCCCGGACAACCGCGTCGAGTACCTGGCTATCTACCGCGGCACGATCAGCTCACCCCAACCCTTCACCCCCAACGACGAAATGTCGGACAGCACCTGGTGGACACCAGCCACCCCGCTGCCCGCACTCCTCCCCATCGACGCCGCCCTGGCTCGTCTCTGCCCATCCCCGCAAGAATGACGTGGTAACCCGGCGCAACGTCGTACGAAGTCAAAGCTAGCGAGCTGCCGGCGCCGACTTCCGGGGAACCGTGATTTGTCCACAGGGTTCACCACAGCCGTGGACAACCCAGCCACCGAATTCCCGGTGAAGCCGTCGTGTTCGCCGGCGACGAAGCTCAGTCCGTTGCCCTAGGCATCAACCGTCAGCAGTATGGCATCTCCGGGCCACCCCGGACGCCTTGGGAGATCGGCCGCCGACTCGGCGAAACGCCGTTTTGTCCACAGGGATTCGCACAACCGTGGAGAGCCTTTACTGGGCCTGGGCACCAACCTCGGCCTCGCTCTGTTTCATCGCGCGACGACGTCGGAACTGGTGCCGGATGGTCGAAAGGACCAGACCAGCAGTCCACCATGTGAAGGCGAAAGTCGTCGTGAAGACTTGCCAGAGAAGGTCCGCGACCGGCAGATCCCTGTGCAGGCCGGCAACGATGCTGGCAGACAGCCCACCGACAATCCCGAACCAGACGAGCGGGTCCGTCCACATCGGACGATCGAAGAAGGGCCGTGGGATCACCGGCACAGGATCACATGCTGCGGCGCCTCGGTACAGCGGTCCGATCCCAACCGATGCTGCGTTCAGCGCCAATCTCCCGCTGCTCCTCCATTTCAGGCCGGATGCCCAAGCTTGGGGCGCAAAGAGGGCAGGTAGTGAGCCCGCGTGTCAGGTCTGTCGCTCGGTGAGGCGGGCTCTGAGGGTGTCGGCCTGGGTGGCGCGGAGGCCTCCGTGGAGGAGGTACGGCTCGACCCCACCGTACTTGTCGTCGAGGTGTTCAAGTGCGGCGAGCATCGTTTCGGGCCGGGCGGTGAAGGACTCGGCCAGCTGGTTCCGCTCGGTGGGATCGTCGATGCGCCGCAGTTGCTCGTCGAAGTGGTCGCGCATGCGGTCGTCCAGGGCGGCGTAGTCGGCAGCGACATACTCGGTCGGTACGCCAGCGAGGCTCAAGGCCAATGCGACCACCGTCCCGGAGCGATCTTTATCCGGCATGGCAGTGGACGACGACTGCACCGGTCGGCGCATCCGCGAACGCCCCGACCGCGGATGCGAACAGTTCGGGGTGGAGGTCGAGCATCGCCGCATATTGCTGGTCGATGCTCAGCGCCGGATCGTAGGGGTCGTCGTCGTTGTAGAGCGGGATGTTCCAGTACACAGGCTCGGTCGCGAACGGGGACGGGTCGCCTTTGCACTCCTCGGGCGTGCGCACGTCGATGATCCGGCTCACGTCAGCCCGCCGTACTGCTCGTACGCCGGCCTCCGTCAATCGTGAAAGGTTGTCGGAACGGATCAACGCGCCGGCACCGATCTGGCCACCGTCAGTGGTAGGTAGACCACCGAGGTCGCGCACGTTGAGGCAGTTCGGCCACGTCAGCCGCACAGGGTCACCTCGGTGTCCCAGTACGGGGGTAGGTCGGCTGGTTGCCAGGCCGGATCCGGGCGGAACTCCGTGTACCGGCCGTCGAAGGGGAAGCGGGCAGCTTCGATGTCGCCAGTGATGCGTTCGGCGGCGGCGCGAATGCGGTCTGCTTCGGCTGCCGTCCAGTACGCCGGATGATCGATGCGCTCGTCCAACTCGTCCTCGTCCTTCAGCGACCAGCTGCGATCAGGCGTGACCAGAATGTCGAGCGCGTGATCGAGGATGTCGGTGCCGGCCGACCAGCGACGTACCGGAGACTCGAGGTTCACGTACCAGCCTTCGAACCGCAGCTCCAGGTCGAAGAACCACCAGACCGAATGGTCGGCGTCGGGTTCGGTGCGGATCAGTACGTGCCGGCCTTCCCAGGGTCGCGGCCACAGCATGGACGGCGTCCGGTCTCGCTCCGCCAGCGACATCTTCCGGACCAACGCACCGTCCCGAGTACCGCGGAGCATGCAGTCCGATCCGGCCGCGGTCCAGGTGAGCAGCCCTTCGGCGTCGTCGCGCACGACCCGCGTGGTCTGTACGGCGGCAATCATCCCGTTGCGGTGAACGTCACGACGCGCGATCGAGCGACCAGGAGCGAAGGGCATCGGACCATGCTACGGCCGACGCTGGGCAACGCCGCGCGCCGAGCGCGTCAAATCAGGCTCCGGCGCGCAGAGAGATTGTGGTGGAGACGAGGGGACTTGAACCCCTAACCCCTGCCTTGCAAAGGCAGTGCTCTGCCAGTTGAGCTACGCCCCCGAGTTTGGGGTGGTCAGTGGCCCGGGGTGACCGGGTCGGCTACTTCGGCCCAGAGGTCCTGGTCGGCGCGGGCCTGCTGAGTCTTCTTGTAGACGAAGTATCCGCCGACGCCGGCCAGCAGCACCAGCATGATCTTTCGCAGCACTGGAGCCTCCTCGGGGTCGGACTTCGAACAAAAGTGGGCCTAACTGGACTTGAACCAGTGACCTCTGCCTTATCAGGGCAGCGCTCTAACCGTCTGAGCTATAGGCCCGCGTACTGCGGTGTCGAACCCGGGAGAGATTACCGCACCAAGTGCCCTACTCCCAAACCGGATTCGGCCGGGCCCGCGGCGGCCCCGGCCGGACCAGGAATTAGCAGCTCAGTCCTCCGACGCCAGCGTGACTTCGAGGCCGCCGAGCAGCGTGGCGGCGATGTTGTAGAGGAAGGATCCGAGGGTGGCGAGTGCCGTGATGATCAGCACGTCCGCGCAGGCCAGCAGCGTGGTGAAGCCCATCACCTTGCCGGTGTTGATGTAGTTCTCGACGCGGAACGGCTCACCGGCCGGCGTTCCGAGAACTTCCTGCACGGTCGAGTTGATGTTGTCGAACACACCGGCCGCACCGATCGCGGACCAGACGATGAAGACCGCGACCCAGACGACGATCCCGAACGCGATCGCGAGCAGGAACGACGTCTTCATCACCGACCACGGGTCGATCCGGGCCATCCGCAGTCGCGCCTTCCGCGTCTGCGGCCGCTTGGACGGCTTGGGCTCCTTCTCCACAAGCCGCTCCTGCTTCGCCTCGGAGCGTTCGGCCTTGGCTTCCTTGACCGCGGCGGCCTTCTCCCGCACCGCCTGACGCGCCGCGCTCATCCGGTCACCGAACGACTCGGTCTTCGCCTCGCTGCCGTACGCCGCAGCGCCGCTGACAGCAGCACCCGCACCAGCTCCGGGCGCCGACCACGGCTCCGGCCGGCCCGGCGTGCTCGGACTCTGCTGCGGACGAACCGGCGGACGGTACTCCGGCGGCCGCTGACCGTTCGCACCAGGAGCACCGTTCGATCCGGCAGCACCAGGACCACCGGGACCACCTGGCGCAGCGGCCCCGCCGGGCGCACCCGGCGTACCAGGCCTCGGTTGGCCGTTGGAACGACCGTTGGAGGCCGGGTTGGCCTGGGCGGCTGACGGCTTCCCGCCCGGCGCGGTGCGCTGGGTCTTGGAGCTGTCGGCCGCACCTTCAGGCCATGTCGGCCTCGCGCGGTTGGTCATCAGTCACCCTCCTGGCCGGCATCGTCGCTTTCGACGGTAGCCGCGCCGTCGACGTCCGTCGAACGCTGGTCATCATTCTGGACGCTCTCAGAGGTGGATTCGGTTGTCGTTCCGTCCACATTCTGGGCACCTTCGGTGACGGTACCCTCCTCGGCCGTTTCCGACTCCTCCGATTCCTCCAGGGCGACGGTCAGGTCGGTGTTCCGGGCGATCGCGACCACCGCGTCGGACTCGCCGACGCCGGCGAACCGGACCCCCATCGTGTCGCGGCCCTTGACCGGGACGCTGTCCACCCGGCTGCGGACGACCTGGCCGCTCGCCTTGATCGCGAGCACCTGGTCGGACTCGACGACGATGATCGCGCCGACCAGCGAGCCACGCTCGTCGTTCAGCTTGACCGCCTTGATGCCGAGGCCGCCGCGGCCCTGCTGGCGGTACTCCGAGACGCGTGAGCGCTTGGCGTACCCGGCGTCGGTGACCGTGAAGACGAACTGCGAGTCCTCGTCGGCACCCGCGCGGATCACCGACATCGACAGCAGCTCGTCGCCGGCGCGGAACTTCATGCCCGTGACGCCGGAGGTCGCGCGGCCCATCGGCCGCAGCTGCTCATCACTCGCGGTGAAGCGGATCGACTGCCCCTTGCGGGACACCAGCAGCAGGTCGTCCTCCGCGGACGCCAGGTCGGCGCCGATCAGCTCGTCGTCCTCCTCGCGGAAGTTGACCGCGATGATGCCGCTCTGCCGCGCCGAGTCGTAGTCGCGCAGGGCGGTCTTCTTGACCAGGCCCTTCTTGGTCGCGAGCACCAGGTAGTCGGCCTGGTCGTAGTCACGCAGCGTCAGCACCTGCGCGATCTCCTCGTCCGGCTGGAACGAGAGCAGGCCGGCGACGTGCGAGCCCTTCGCGTCCCGCGCGGACTCGGGCAGCTGCCACACCTTGGCCCGGTACACCCGGCCCTTGGTGGTGAAGAACAGCATCCAGTGATGGTTCGTGGTGGCGAAGAAGTGGCTGATCTCGTCCTCGGCCCGCAGTTGCGCGCCGCGAACACCCTTACCGCCGCGGTTCTGCGTGCGGTACAGGTCGGTCTTGGTGCGCTTCGCGTACCCGCCGCGGGTGATCGTGACGACCACGTCCTCGTCCGGGACCAGGTCCTGCACGGACAGGTCGCCGTCGGCCGCGATGATCTCGGTCCGCCGCTCGTCGCCGTACCGCTCGACGATTTCGGCCAGCTCGTCCTTGACGATCGTGCGCTGCCGCTCCGGGCTGGCCAAAATGTCCTCGAGGTCCGCGATGATCGCCTCGAGCTCCTGCAACCGCTCGATGATCTTCTGCCGCTCGAGGGCCGCCAGCCGGCGCAGCTGCATGTCGAGGATGGCCTGCGCCTGGATCTCGTCGATCTCGAGCAGCTCGATCAGTCCGGTGCGCGCCTCGTCCACGTCGGGGCTGCGCCGGATCAGCGCGATCACCTCGTCGAGGGCGTCCAGCGCCTTCACGTACCCGCGGTAGATGTGCGCGTTCTTCTCCGCCTCCCGCAGCCGGAAGCGGGTCCGCCGCTGGATGACCTCGATCTGGTGGTCGATCCAGTGGCTGATGAAGGCGTCCACGCTGAGCGTGCGCGGTACACCGTCCACGAGGGCGAGCATGTTGCACCCGAAGGTGTCCTGCAGCTGCGTGTGCTTGTACAGGTTGTTCAGCACGACGCGCGGCTGGGCGTCCCGCTTCAGCACGATGACGAGCCGCTGACCGGTACGCGACGAGCTGTCGTCGCGGAGCTCGGCGATGCCGTTCACCTTGCCGGTGTTCACCAGCTCGGCGATCTTCTGCGCCAGGTTGTCCGGGTTGACCATGTACGGCAGCTCGGTGACGACCAGGCTGGTCCGGCCCTTGGCGTCCTCCTCGATGTCGACCACCGCGCGCATCGTGACCGAGCCGCGGCCGGTCCGGTACGCGTCGTCGATGCCCTTGTAGCCGACGATCAGTGCGCCGTTCGGGAAGTCCGGGCCCTTGATGTGCTGCAGGCAGGCGTCGAGCAGCTCCTCGCGGGTTGCGTCCGGGTGCTCCAGCGCCCAGTTCACCGCGCCCGCGACCTCGCGCAGGTTGTGCGGCGGGATCTGGGTCGCCATTCCGACCGCGATACCCGACGAGCCGTTGACCAGCAGGTTCGGGAAGCGGGCCGGCAGGATCACCGGCTCCTGCGACTTGCCGTCGTAGTTCGGCCGGAAGTCGACGGTCTCCTGGTCGATGTCGCGGACCATCTCCATCGCCAGCGGCGCCATTCGGCACTCGGTGTACCGCATCGCGGCCGCCGGGTCGTTGCCGGGCGAGCCGAAGTTGCCCTGGCCCTGGATCAGTGGTGCGCGCATCACCCACGGCTGCGCGAGCCGGACCAGGGTGTCGTAGATCGCCGAGTCGCCGTGCGGGTGGTACTGACCCATGACGTCACCGACGACGCGCGAGCACTTGTTGAAACCACGGTCCGGCCGGTAGCCGCCGTCGTACATCGCGTAGAGGATCCGGCGGTGCACCGGCTTCAGGCCGTCACGGACCTCCGGCAGCGCGCGGCCGACGATGACGGCCATCGCGTAGTCGAGGTACGACTGCTGCATCTCGGTCTGCAGGTCGAGCGGCTCGACCCGGTCGTGGCCCGGCGAAGTGGGGGTCTCGGTCATGAATAAGTCCCGTTCAGATCAGTACGTCGGTGTGCGGCGAGGGGGGTCAGATGTCGAGGAAGCGGACGTCCTTGGCGTTGCGCTGGATGAAACTGCGCCGCGCCTCGATGTCGTCGCCCATCAACGTCTGGAACGTCTCGTCGGCCCGGACCGCGTCGTCGAGGGTGATCTGCAGCAGCACCCGGTTGGCCGGGTCCATCGTGGTCTCCCACAGCTCGTTCGCGTTCATCTCGCCCAGACCCTTGTACCGCTGGATCGGGTTCTCCTTGGGCAGCTTCTTGCCCGCCTCGGCGCCGGCCTCGAGCAGCCCGTCGCGCTCGCGGTCGGTGTAGGCCAGCTCGTGCGGGTGGTTGCTCCAGCGGATCTTGTACAGCGGCGGCTGCGCGGCGTAGACGTGCCCGCGCTCGATCAGCGGCCGCATGAACCGGAACAGCAGCGTCAGCAGCAGGGTCCGGATGTGCTGGCCGTCGACGTCGGCGTCGGCCATGATCACGATCTTGTGGTACCGGAGCTTGTCCTCGTCGAAGTCCTCGTGGATGCCGGTGCCGAGCGCCGAGATGATCGCCTGGACCTCGTTGTTCTGCAGGACCTTGTCGATCCGGGCCTTCTCGACGTTCAGGATCTTGCCGCGGATCGGCAGGATGGCCTGGAACTTCGGGTCCCGGCCGCCCTTCGCGGAGCCGCCCGCCGAGTCACCCTCGACGATGTAGACCTCGCACTCCTCCGGGTTCGTCGACTGGCAGTCGGCGAGCTTGCCGGGCAGACCGCCGCCGCCGAGCAGACCCTTGCGGTTGCGGGCCAGGTCGCGTGCCTTGCGGGCCGCAATCCGGGCGCTTGCCGCGGCGCTCGCCTTCCGGACGATCTCGCGGCCCTCGGCCGGGTTCTGCTCGAACCAGGCGCCGAGCTTGTCGTTCACGACCCGCTGGACGAAGCCCTTGACCTCGGTGTTGCCGAGCTTGGTCTTGGTCTGGCCCTCGAACTGCGGCTCGGCGAGCTTGACCGAGATGATCGCGGTCAGGCCCTCCCGGATGTCGTCACCGGTGAGCCGGTCCTCCTTCTTCTTGATCATGCCCTGGTCCTCGCCGAACGAGTTGACCAGTGAGGTCAGCGCGGCCCGGAAGCCTTCCTCGTGCGTACCGCCCTCGTGGGTGTTGATCGCGTTCGCGAAGGTGTGCACCGACTCCTGGAACGAGCCGCTCCACTGCAGCGCGACCTCGAGGCTCATGGTGTCCTCGGCGGTCGCCGCCTCGAACGAGATCACGTCGCGGTGCACGGTCTCGCGGACACCGGTCAGGTACTTCACGTAGTCGACCAGGCCGTCGTCGTACTTGAACGACTGCTCGATCGGCTGACCGTTCTCGTCCAGGTGATCCGGGCGCTCGTCGCGGATGACCAGCTCGAGGCCCTTGTTCAGGAAGGCGTACTCGCGGAAGCGGGTGGCCAGCGTCTCGTACGAGTACGTCGTGGTCTCGAAGACGTCGGGGCTCGCCCAGAAGGTGATCGTGGTGCCGTGCCCCTCGGCCGGGCCGACCTCGAGGAGGTCCTCGTCCGGCACGCCCAGCGTGAAGGACTGCGTGTACGCCTTGCCGTTCTGCTTCACGTCGACGCGGAGCCGACTGGACAGCGCGTTCACCACGGAGACACCGACACCGTGCAGACCGCCGGACACCTTGTAGCCGCCGCCGCCGAACTTGCCGCCGGCGTGCAGGACGGTCAGCACGACTGTGACAGCCGGCTTGCCCTCGGACTCGACGATGCCGACCGGGATGCCGCGGCCGTTGTCCTCGACCCGGACGCCGCCGTCGGCCAGCAGCGTGACGACGATCTTGTCGCAGACGCCGGCCATGGCCTCGTCCACTGCGTTGTCGACGACCTCGGTGACCAGGTGGTGCAGACCGCGCTCACCGGTGGACCCGATGTACATACCCGGGCGCTTGCGGACCGCGTCCAGCCCCTCCAGCACCTGGATCGCACTCGCGTCGTACTCGCGTTCGACGAGTGTGGACGGGATCCGGTCCAGGTCGGGTGCCGGGGTATCACCGGGGCCGATGGGGTCGGCGGACTGGTTGGCGTCGATCTCGATCGGCTCGTCGGTCACCGGTGGTTGTCCTCCTCGGACCCCGCGTTCGCGAGGCATCGCGGCACAGTTGAGCCGCCCTCCACGGTGGTGGCAGAGGCGCGGCTCGCTCTACACCCTCCATCTTACCCGTCGACCGAAGCAGAACCGGCCACCAGCCGCCTGAAACTCGGGTCAGGGCGTCTTTTCTCCCTCATTGCCATGTCCCCTATCGCGGGTGGGGGGCCGAAAAGCGCTCACGGGCACTCAGTGGCCTTCGACCGATTCGCCACTGACGGTTCCGGCGCGCACCGGTCCAGACCGGACAAACCGGGCCGGCAGGGCAGCGGCCTGGCGCGCACCCACCGCCCCTTAGGATCGCAGCCGTGGAAAGTCTCGACGAGGTCATCGATGCGATGATCGCCGACCGGGTGATTCACCGGCACCGGCGGATCTGGCTGCTGCTGATCGCCCTCGTCGTGATCGCGGCGCTCGTGGTGCTGCTGACCGGCGGCTGGAAGAAGAAGGAAGGCCGCCTGGTGCCGACGCTGGACGCCCCGGTGACGGTGACCACCGACCGCTTCGAGTACACCTTCACCAAGGCCGAGATCATCAAGAAGCCGAAGGGCGAGTACTCCGACGCCGAGACCACGCTCAAGGTCTACTTCACCGCGAAGAACGTCGACTCCGAGTCGTACGAGAGCGAGTCGATCTCCGGCCAGCTGCTCCGGTTCGTGCCGGGCAACGGCGCCGACCTGATCAAGTCGAACGGCGGCTCCTGCCGCGGCGACCATCTGAACTGGCCGCTCGTCTACGGACTCCCGCCGGAGGAGTGCAGCACGAAGTTCGACGTCGATCCGGACTTCACCGCCGACGAGGTCGAGATCGGCATCCTGGCCGAGCAGTGGAAGAGCGACAGCGGCACACTCGGCGCGCAGGAGGACCCGTACTGGCAGGACCCGATCGCAAAGGCTGTCGTCCGGCTGAAGCCCACCGTCGTCGTCGACGGGGAGGACAAGTGAAGCTCTACCGCCCCGCGACCATCCTGGTCGGCGTCCTGTTCGTGCTGCTCGGCGGCCTGTTCCGGCTGGCCGATCCCGAGCAGGTCTTCGGCACCGACTCGAACCTGAAGGTTGTCAGCGGCACCGTCGGTCAGCCCTTGGTGTTCGGCGGCACGGAGTCGACGGTGGAGGTGACCCGGGTCGCCTTCGCCCGCACGATCGTCAGCGCGGACGCGTCGAGCGACGACAAGCCGATCGAGTCGAACGGCGTCTTCGTGGCGATCGAGTGGGACACGGTCCGCGGCGTGCAGGATCCCGGTGCGTTCCACGCCACGCTGATCACCGACGGCGACAGCGTCTACACCGAGGTCAGCGATCCGACCGACAGCGGGATGGACTTCCCCGACACCGGCTTCGCCCGCACCGGAGCGATCGTCTTCGAGGTGAATCCCGCCGATCTGAAGGGCCTCACGTTGCGGCTCGAGCCGAGCATGCTGTGGAACGTGTACAACTCCGAGGTGCGCGTCGACCTGGGCGTACCGACCGAGGAGATCGCACAGAAGATGGTGGACGAGGCCGATGATCAGTACGTGATCGACGACCCGGTCACCCGGGTGGCGTCATGAAGGTCGGCGGCCGGCTGAGCCGGCTGGTGGTCCAGATCACGACGACGATCGGTCTGCTCAGTGCGGGTACGGTCACGATGCTGTATCCGTACCTCACCGACGACGAGCGGATCTACAACGAGGGCAAGATCGACGAGGTCGTCACCCAGGGGCCGGCCACGGTCATGGGCATCGAGTGGAAGCTCGACTCGCTGAAGGCCTACACCACGATCCTCAACGAGGACGGCGAGCCGATCGAGCTCGACGCCCCCGCTGGTTCCACGATCGTGGTCGCGGCGCTCACCGTGACGCCCCGCAAGGGCGTGATGATCAAGGACGGCGGCTTCAGTTGCAACGCCGTACTCCGGGACAGCAAGGGCAGTACCTGGAAGGACGTCAGCGCCTACAACTACCCGCTGCCCACCTACTGCAGTGACAGCGACCACGAGTTCGCGCTCGACAAGCCGTCGAAGGTCGCGAAGATCTTCATCGTTCCGAAGAGCACGGTGCCGGACCTGGTCGGACTGACCGTCGAGGACTTCTACATCCACCGCCGGGTGCTGATCACTCCCTGACGCACCGACGTACGGCGGCCTCGGACCGTCGGCGTACCGCTGTCAGCCGGTGCCCCGTCGGCGTACTGCTCAGACGGAGGCAGACACCGGCTGCCGTTGCTCGGCCGCCTTCTCCTGCTCCTTCGCGGCGAGCTCGGTACGCCGCTCGCTGCCGACCGAGATGCACAGGTCGAACGCGGCTGCCAGCAGCGCGATCCGCAGCGGCTCGAACAGCAGGCCCTGGACCAGGTTCGCGATCTCGTGGTTCATCAGGCCCCAGTAGTCCCCGTGGATGCCGATCAGCCGTTGGATGGCGACGAACGTCCAGGCGTTGCCCAGGAACCAGAACGTGTACACCAGACAGACGACACCGAGGAACACCGGCCCGACCCGGACGAGCAGCCGGAACGCGTTGATTGCCGGGTAGAACTTCTCCCGGAAGCCGCCCAGCACCAGGTCCGGCGCCTTGGTGGTGAGGCCGGCGATGCGGCCGCGCGGCGTCTGCTGCTCGGCCTGCGCGCCCAGCCGCTGCTCCAGCCGGGTGCCGCGGAAGACGCTGCCGCCGGACAGCACCCGGTGGCCGAAGACGACCGTGGTGATCGCCAGCCAGGTCAGCGGCTCGGCGACCCCGAGCTTGAACAGCGGCCAGAGCGTCTCCCAGGTGAAGCCCCACAGGAACTCGATACCGGCCGGGACCGGGATGTTGATCTTGTCGAAGAAGTCCTGGAAGCCGCCCCACCAGTTCAGCGACCAGTACCAGAACTCGCGGTCCTTGAACCACTCCTTGCCCTCGAGGATCGCGAACTCCGTGATCACGACCGTGAGCAGCACGAAGAACGCCTCGGCCCAGACCTGGGTCAGTTTGACCGGGCGGCTCGGCCACCGGTCGTCAACCGCCTGCAGCAGCCGGCGCAGCACCAGCAGGATGACAAGCGCCGGCAGGTAGTTGTGCCAGCTGTGGATCCCGATCTTGAAGAAGCCGGAGTCCTGCAGGCCCGTCTGCACGAGGTACGTCGCGCTCAGCTGGCCGACCTGTTCGTCGAAGAAACCCCACGCCGACCAGACCGCGACCAGCGGCAGCAGCGTGACGGCCAGCAGCTCGAGCAGGCCGCGCTGGGTCGGGTCGGACGTCTCGTCGGCGTCGTTGTTCGCGGCGTCCCGCCAGCGGTACAGCGACATCGCGCAGGTCCGGATCATGCAGACCGTGGCGATGATCTGCAGCAGCACACCGACCGCGAACAGACCGGTTCCGAGGCTGGAGTGCCGATGCTGGGCCAGCCAGATCGCACCCTGCGAGCACGCCGTGAAGCCGACGAACCCGGCCACGAACCAGGCGGTCATGGGCAGCAGGTTCTTCCACCAGAGCCGGAACGTATCCCCGATCAGGTGGAACATCTCGCGAAATCCGTCGACGAGCGCACGCATCGCGCCTGATCCTAGGGGAGGGGCGGGTCGGTCGAGGAATCCGGTCCGTCAGCCGTACGTGTCGCGGGGGCCGCGGCCGCCGCGGATGGTGCGGGGGCCCTTCCGCCAGGTGTAGGTGTTGGGGCCGAGGACCTTGACCTGGGTGACGGTGCCTTCGCCGAGCTCGGCGTTCAGGCGGAACAGTAGTTGCGGCACGAGCAGGTCGAGTTGGACCTTCCACGCCGTCGACGACGTACGGACGGTCAGCACGGTGTCGTCGTACGACTCCGGCTTGCAGTGCTCGGCCATCTCCGGTCCGACGATGGCCGGCCACCGGGCCATCACGCCGTGGACGGCGACGTCGACCTCCCAGCCCTGGTCGCGCATCAGCCGGCCGAGGGTGTTGGTCAGCCGCTGCGGGTCGCGGTCGTCGGGGCGGGCGCTGCTGATCTGGGCACCGATCCGCGGCCGGCGGCGGCGTTTGACCGGCTTGATGCCGCCCTTGGCCGCCTGCTGCTTCAGTCGCGCCGCGAGCGACTTGGCCAGCTCAAGCCCCCGTGGGTTGTGCTCTGCTGTCTCGTTCGTGTCGCCCGTCTCGTGCTGGGCGGCGTCCTGCGGGAGTTCTTCGGGGATGTCCGAGGGGTCAGGCACGCTGCACGACCCCCTCACCCACCTCGAAGCGAGCGCCGCTCAGCTCGTCAGGAACGTCCGCGCCGACCGCCGCGGTCACCAGCACTTGCTCGGCCGGCGCCACCAGCTCGGCCAGCCGGTCCCGGCGCTGTGAGTCGAGCTCAGCGAACACATCGTCGAGGATCAGCACCGGTTCACCCCCGTCCGCGCGCAGCAGGTCATACGACGCCAGTCGCAACGCGAGTGCGAAGGACCAGGACTCACCGTGACTCGCGTACCCCTTCGCAGGCAAGTCCCCGAGCCCGAGCAGGACGTCGTCGCGGTGCGGACCGACCAGCGACACCCCGCGATCGAGCTCGTCCTGCCGCTTGTCCCGCACCGCCGCGAGCAGCACCTCCTCGAGCTGCTCCCGCGACGCGATCCCCGGCTCGAGCAGCACCGACGACTTGTACTCCAGCCGGGCATCACCCTTGCCCCGGGCAACAGCGTCGTACGCCGTCGACACCAGCGGCCGGAGCGCCTCGAGCAGTTCCAGCCGGGTCGCGAGCAGTTCGGCGCCGGACCGGGCCAGGTGCGAGTCCCAGACCTCGAGTGTCCGGAGCTGTCCCTCGGCCGCGCTCGTCCGGTTCTGCCGACGCGCCTGCGAGGCACTCCGCAGCAGCGAGTTCCGTTGCTTGAGCACCCGGTCGTAGTCCTGCCGTACGCCGGCCATCCGCGGCGAGCGCAGCGTCAGCAGTTCGTCCAGGAACCGCCGCCGCTCGGACGGATCGCCCTTCACCAGCGCGAGATCCTCCGGCGCGAACAGCACCGTCCGGAGCAGCCCCAGGACTTCCCGGGCGCGGGGCACCGGCGAGCGGTTGATCCGCGCACGGTTCGCCTTCCCGGGGTTGATCTCCAGCTCGACCACGACGTCCCGGTCGTACTGGCTGCGGATCTCGGTCCGCACGATCGCCCGAGCGGCGCTGGCCCGCACCAGCGGTGCGTCGTTGGCCACCCGGTGCGATCCGAGGGTCGCGGTGTAGTGGATCGCCTCGACCAGATTGGTCTTGCCGTGGCCGTTCGGTCCGACGAAGGCCGTCACGCCGGGACCGAGCTGGACCTCCGCCTGCGGGTACGAGCGGAAGTCGACCAGACCCAGGGCGGTGACGTACACCTCAGTTCTTGGGCGGGGTCGCGTACGAGGGGTCCGCGGCCTCGGCGTCCTTCACCGCGTGCCCGCCGAACTGGTTGCGCATGGCAGCGATCGCCTTCATCGCCGGCGAGTCCTCCTGCCGGGACGCGAACCGGGCGAACAGCGCGGCCGAGATGGCCGGCATCGGCACCGCGTGGTCGATCGCGGCCTCGACGGTCCACCGGCCTTCACCGGAGTCGTCGGCGTACCCGCGGATCTTCGCCAGGTGGTTGTCGTCCTTCAGTGACGCGACCAGCAGGTCGAGCAGCCAGGACCGGATCACGGTGCCCTCGCGCCAGGACTCGAACGCCTCCGGCACGTTCTCCACGACGTCCGCGGCCTCGAGCAGCTCGTAGCCCTCGGCGTAGGCCTGCATGATGCCGTACTCGATGCCGTTGTGGACCATCTTCGAGAAGTGGCCGGCGCCGACCTTGCCGGCGTGCACGAAACCGAACTCGCCCTCGGGCTTCAGCGCCTCGAAGATCGGCATCACGACGTCGACGGTTTCCTTGTCACCGCCGCACATCAGCGCGTAACCGTTCTCCAGGCCCCAGACACCGCCGGAGACACCACAGTCGACGAACCGGATGTCCTTCTCGGCGAGCTGGGCGGCGCGGCGGGTGTCGTCGGTCCAGCGGCTGTTGCCGCCGTCGATCACGATGTCGCCGGGGGAGAGCAGGTCGGCCAGCTCGGTGACGACCGGGTCGATGGCCTGCACCGGAACCATGATCCAGACGACTCGCGGCTGCCCGTCGGCGGTGAGCTTACCGACCATGTCGGCCAGGTCCTTGGCGTCGGAGATGTCCTGGTTGTGATCGAATCCGACCACCGTGTGACCGGCGTTCCGGATCCGCTGGCGCATGTTGCCGCCCATCTTGCCGAGACCGACAAGGCCGAGCTCCATCGTGAATCCCCTTGTTCTGTTGGTGTTCAGCTGTTCAGACGGACCGGCATCAGCACGTAGCGGAACTCGCTGATCGGATCACCGTCGAAGTCCCTCACACCGGTCAGTTCGGCCGGCTTCGTCGCCTGGGTGAAGGCCAGGTGCGCGACCGGCGTGCCGATCGCGCCGAGACCGTCGAGCAGGTACGTCGGATTGAAGCCTACGGTCACCGGCTCACCGATCACCCGGGCCTCGAGCGACTCCGATGCCTGCGCCTCGTCGCCGCTGCCCGCGTCCAGCGTCACGCTGTCCTCGTCGAAGGTCAGCCGCACCGGGGCGTTGCGCTCCGCGACCAGGGCGACACGCTTGACCGCCTCGACCAGCGTCGCGGTGTCGATCCGTACCCGGGTCGCGATCGCCGCGTCGGTCGGGATGATGCCGCGCACCTTCGGGAACTCGCCGTCCAGCAGCCGGGTGGTGGCGCGCCGGTTGCCTCCGGACACCTCACCCTCGAAACCGACGATGCCGTCACCGGTACCCGGCGCGGCCAGCGACACGATCACGTCGGAGCCAGTCATCGCCTTCGCGGTTTCGGACAGTACGCGGGCCGGCACCAACGCGGCTGCCGACGCGTCGGGGGACTGCGGGTTCCACTCCAGCTCGCGGATCGCCAGCCGGTACCGGTCGGTGGCCAGCAGGGAGATCGTGGAGCCCTCGATCTCGACCCGGACGCCGGTCAGCACCGGCAGCGTGTCCTCGCGGCCGGCCGCGGTGACCACCTGGGAGACCGCCTGCGCGAAGACGTCGGACTTGACCGTACCGCTCGCGGCCGGAAGCTCCGGCAGCGCCGGGTACTCCTCGGTGGGCAGCGTCTGCAAGGTGAACCGCGAGCTGCCACACGTGACCTGTGCCTTCGCGCCGTCCACGGCGACGTCCACAGGCTGGTTCGGAAGACTCTTGGAGATGTCGGCGACGAGCCGGCCGGAGATCAGGCACTTGCCGGAGTCGGCCACCTGCGCGGGCACGGTGACCCGGACAGAGGTCTCGTAGTCGAAGCCGGACAGGGTGATCTGCCCGTCCTCGGCCTCGACCAGAAGGCCGGCAAGGATCGGAACACTGGGACGACTGGGCAAACTGCGCGCGGCCCAGGCCACCGACTCGGCCAGTACGTCGCGCTCGACGCGAAACTTCACCGCTGGGTGCCTCCTGATTCGGCTGTGTGCCAGGCAGATCCTGCCACGGACAAGTGTGCTCTACGCCCATCGGGCCTGACGTGGCGCTTCGGGCGGGTCGCGTCGGCGTCGTTCCGGTCCGCCCGCGCGCCGTTGCGTGCGGTGGTCCGAGACCAGCCTGACAGGTCCCGCCGGAAGGCGCGAGATCGGGGTTTTCCCCAGATCGGGCCGCACGATCGATTTGTGGCCTTCGAGATCTCTATAGATTCCATAGTGTTCTTCGCACCGGTGGATACTGTGGAAAAGCGGCGAGTTCGCAGGTCAGACCCCGAATCGGCCTGGGGACGCCGTGTGGACGACGCTCGCTTCGGTTGAGGACGACGGTGGACGGCGAAATCTGTCCCCACAGCCAATCCACACCATCGACGGGGCTTTCCCACAGTTTTCCACAGCTGTGTCCCCAGCCTGTGTGATGCGAAGAGCCGGTCTCTCACTGCTGCTTTGCTTGGTGTTTGATCCGGTTCGTGAGCTCGGTGACCTGGTTGAAAACGCTGCGCCGCTCCGACATCAGTTGCCGGATCTTCCGTTCGGCGTGCATCACCGTCGTGTGGTCGCGGCCGCCGAACTGCTGACCGATCTTCGGCAGCGACAGGTCGGTCAGCTCCCGGCACAGATACATGGCGATCTGCCGCGCGGTCACCAGCACCCGGCTGCGGCTCGAACCGCACAGGTCGTCGATGGACAGACCGAAGTACGACGCGGTCTGGCCCATGATCATGCTCGCGGTCACCTCGGGCTTGCTGCCCTCGGGGATCAGGTCCTTCAGCACGATCTCGGCCAGGCTGAGGTCGACCGGCTGCCGGTTCAGGCTGGCGAACGCGGTGACGCGGATCAGCGCGCCCTCGAGCTCGCGGATGTTCGTCTGCACCTTCGACGCGATGAACTCCAGCACCTCCGGCGGCGCCGTCAGCCGCTCGGTCGCGGCCTTCTTCCGCAGGATCGCGATCCGGGTCTCCAGGTCGGGCGGCTGGATGTCGGTGATCAGACCCCACTCGAACCGGTTCCGCAGCCGGTCCTCCAAGGCCTCCAGGCGCTTCGGCGCACGGTCAGAGCTGATCACGATCTGCTTGTTCGCGTTGTGCAGCGTGTTGAACGTGTGGAAGAACTCTTCCTGCGTCTGGATCTTGCCCTCGAGGAACTGGATGTCGTCGATCAGCAGAACGTCGACATCGCGGTACCGGCGCTGGAACTGGGACGCCTTGTCGTCGCGGATCGCGTTGATGAAGTCGTTGGTGAACTCTTCGCTGGAGACGTACCGCACGCGGGCCCCGGTGTAGAGACTGCGCACGTAGTGACCGATCGCGTGCAGCAGGTGTGTCTTGCCCAGACCGGAGTCGCCGTAGATCAGCTGCGGGTTGTACGCCTTGCCCGGCGCCTCGGCCACCGCCACGGCGGCCGCGTGGGCAAACCGGTTCGAGCTGCCGATGACGAACGTCTCGAACGTGTACTTCGGGTTCAGCCGGGCCTCGCCCTGCGCCTCCGTGGCCGGCTGCGACTGGCCGTTCGGCGACGCACCAATGGGTGAAGCACCCTGCGGCGCGGGCTGGCCGAATTGTTGCTGCTGCTGTTGTTGCTGTTGCGGTGCCTGCTGCTGGTCGTAGTGCTGCTGGGGCGCGCTGAACTGGTTGTCCGGGTCCGTCAGGGCCGACTGGATCGTCGGCTGGAACGCACCGTCGGTCCGCAGCGGCTCCCGGATCGCCGGCGGCTGCAGATGCTGCTGCGGTTGTGCCGGCTGTGGTGCTTGCCGCGGCGTCTGCTGTTGGTGGGCTTGTGGCTGCGGAGCTTGGTGCTGCTGGGGGGCCTGCTGCTGGCTGTACTGCGGTTGCTGAGCGGCTTGCTGTGCCTGCTGACCTTGCTGGGCAGCTTGTTGAGCAGCGTTCTGCTCGCGGAGCTCCGGGTCGAGGGACGGGTCGACGGTGACGGCGATCCGGATGTCGCGGCCGAACGTCTCGGTGAGAATCCGCTCGAGGTCCGGACGCAGCCGGGTCTCCAGCTGACCGCGGGTGAAATCGTCGGGAACGGCAACGATCGCGGTGCTTTCGTGCAGCGTGACCGGACGCGAGTTGGCCAACCAGGCACGCTGGTTCGGCGGCAGGCCGGAGAGCACACGCGCCCAAGCCTCACCGAGATCCGTCAGCACCGGCGCCGCCTGTTGCACCTGGACGTGTTGCTGCGGCTGAACAACCGGCTGGCTCGGCTGCTGCAACTGCTGGGTGGGCTGCTGCGTCTGGTGCTGCGTCTGGTGCTGTGCCTGATGCTGCATTGGCTGCGTGGGCGGCATGGACTGCTGGGTCGGTTGCTGGTTGTGCGGTTGTTGCTGCTGCGAGTA
Source organism: Kribbella sp. NPDC048915 (assembly GCF_040649595.1). Lineage (NCBI taxonomy): Bacteria > Bacillati > Actinomycetota > Actinomycetes > Propionibacteriales > Kribbellaceae > Kribbella > Kribbella sp. NPDC048915. Next base: position 42,077 of record NZ_JBEZFT010000017.1, read on the forward strand.
CTGCGGCTGCGGTACCTGCTGCTGGGGAGCCTGGTGGGGCGACAGCTGATGAGCTACCTGCTGCTGAGGCGAGTGCTGTTGCGGCGCGAATTGCTGCGGAGGTTGCTGGCTGTACTGCGGCTGTGCCTGCGCCTGTTGCGGCTGTTGCGACTGCTGCGACTGCTGAGCGGCCTGGTCCTGGTGGAGAGCCTGGTCCTGCTGTGCGGTCTGGGCGTGTTGCACCGCGTCGTCGTGCTGCCCCTGGTTCTGCGGCGACTGCTGCTGTTCTACGGGCTGCCGTTCTGTGGGCTGTTGGTACGCCGACTGCTCCTGCGCCGGGTACTGGGACAGATGCGGCTGTTCCGTCGGCTGCTGCTGCACGACAGGCTGCTGCTCGGACGCCTCTTGCTGCGTGGGCTGCTGCGTGGGCTGTTGCGTGGGCTGCTGGAGGTGCTGCTCCGCTGTCTCTCCGTCGTGCGCCGCCCGCTCCGCGTGCTGCTGTTCGCGCTGCTCGTGCTCGTTGGGCTGCTGATCCTGCGCTGCTTGCTGCCCGGAGAACATCTGCTCAGGGAGTTGCTCCCCCTGGGACTCGGACAGTTCGACCGGCGGCTGCTCGGTGGATGCCTGATCCAGTGCCTGAGCCGCGGGTTGATCCAGTGCCTGAGCCGCGGGTTGATCCAGTGCCTGAGCTGATGGTTCCGCCGCTGCTTGGGCCGGTGATTGCGCCGGTGCCTGTTCGGGGGACTGTTCGGGGGACTGTTCGGGGGACTGGGCCGGTGGGTGGGCGGGTGCGCTGTCGGGTGACCATTGGTTGGTGGCTCTGTCGTCCACACGTGCCTCCCCGTCGATCGGGACCGCGCCTGCTGCGTTGCCGCCGCCAGTACCCCAATCCGCCGTAGCCCAGGCGTTACCCGCTCCGGGGTACTGATTCACGGCCGGTGCCGCACCGAAGTACGACGTACCGGCCGCGGACTGGGGTGGGCCGGCCGGAAGATCGGTGGCCGCGCGCTCAAGTTCGGAGCGGTAGTACGGAGCCGGCGGCGCCGGGCGATAGCCGGCCGTCGGCGGCTCGGGCATCGGAATGGGGAGCGACGGGCTCAGGTAATCACCCGGATCCAACCGCGGCATCGGCTGCTCAGCCACCCCCGACTGCCCCGAATCGGCCTCTGGCGCTGGCCGGAGGCCGGCGCCGGGCTCCGGCTGCAGACCGGGCTCGGGAGGGAGGTCGGGCTCGGGGCGCACCTCGGGTTCAGGACGGAGGTCCTGCGGGCCGTCGGCGAGACGATCCGTTCGGTACTCGGCCGGGCTTGATTCCACCGGTGTGAATTCCGCACTGGCGGAATGGTCCTCGACCACGCGTTGCTCCCCGAATCCATCGCTGCGGTGGCCGGCGCGTCCGGACTGATCCGGGTGCGCGACCGTTCGACCCGACCACCGTGCGGTCACTGTCCACACGGTTGTCCACAGTTGTGAACGACCGCCGGAACAAGTTGGTTACCGATCGCGGGGTGTGGGACCTCTGGTGTGAGGAAGTGACGCTAACAAGTCCGCCCACACGGCATCAACCCGTCATCCACAGGCTATGAACAGCAAATTGGGGGCAACTTGCGGCGTGTCGGGTAGACGCCGGAGCGTAGCCGTGGTGCGAAGTCGCTCTCTGTTGCGGTTCGGGCCGGACAGTGACGGACACTTGGCCGACCAGTTAACCACGATCCTGTCCACAGGGCTGTGGAAAACCTTGGGGATACCTGGTTTGACCTGTCCACAACGAGCCACGTACCGTGGGTCAGTCGGTGTTGAGCCGGCCGTTTCGTGCTGCGCTCCCTGCGGGACCACCCTCTGGTTCTCCGACGGTGTGCAGGATGCACCAACGGGCAGGTCCGGTCAGTGGGTCTGCCGGCCAATTTTGTGTTTCTCGAGTAACCGGAGTCATTCCAGTGAGCAAGCGGACGTTCCAGCCGAACAACCGTCGTCGGCACAAGAAGCACGGCTTCCGTCTTCGGATGCGCACCCGCGCGGGTCGCGCGATCATCGCTGCCCGTCGTGGCAAGGGTCGTCAGCGCCTCGCGGCCTGAGCGACTCGGTAGACGGTGACCACCTCGTGTTGCCCGCGTCGCACCGGTTACGCCGGTCCGACGACTTCCGTCGCGCCGTCCGGTCCGGTCGGCGCGCGGCGCGACGCGCGGTGGTCCTGCATGTGCTGGTGCAGACCGGCCAGGACGGCGCGGCCGAACCGGCACGCGTCGGGTTCGTTGTGAACAAGGCGGTGGGCAATGCGGTTCTGCGGAACCGGGTCCACCGCCGTCTGCGTGCAGTGATGGCGTCCCGGCTCCCCGAGCTTCCGCCCGGTAGCCTGACCGTGGTCCGCGCGCTCCCGTCGTCCGCCACGGCGTCGTACGACGAGCTCGCGGCCGATGTCGACAGCGCCCTGAGCCGGGTGCTGCGACCATGATGCGGTTCAATCCGGTGCGGAGCGGGATCATCGGTTTCCTGAAGTTGTACCGGCTGCTGATCAGTCCGATGTACGGACAGGTCTGCAGGTTCTACCCCAGTTGTTCGGCGTATGCCTTGGAGGCGGTCGAGCGCCACGGTGCGGTGCGCGGTAGCTGGTTGGCGATGAGAAGACTCGTTCGCTGCCACCCGTGGAACCCCGGAGGCTACGACCCCGTTCCACCCAGAGATGTCGACCAGCGCGGAGAGTCTCTCTCCGCCAACCAGCCCGGATCGTCCGCCGATGCCGGGCCTGTGCAGCGAGGTGTGTGAGTGACTCTTCTGGCCATCCCCGGACTCGCGGTGTGGGACGGGATCGTAGATCTGTTCAACACGGTGATGACACCGCTGTACTGGGCTGTCTCCGCACTGCTGGTGGGGTGGCACTGGCTGCTCGGTCTGGTGCTGGATCCGAACGGCGGCTGGGCCTGGGCGCTCTCGATCGCCGGCCTGACCATCGTCATCCGGACTCTGCTGATCCCGCTGTTCGTCCGGCAGATCCGCTCCAGCCGGAACATGCAGCTGCTGCAGCCCAAGATGAAGGAGCTGCAGAAGAAGTACGGCCACGACCGGGAGAAGCTCGGTCAGGAAATGATGAAGCTGTACAAGGAGACCGGGACCAACCCGTTCTCCTCGTGCCTTCCGCTGCTGCTGCAGTCGCCGGTCTTCCTCGCTCTGTTCCGCGTGCTCGACGGCGCCTCGAAGGGTGAGGCGCACAGCAGCATCATCGAGCCGCACGTGGAGTCGCTGCGACACGCCACGATCTTCGGCGCCGAGATCTCGCAGACCTTCCTGAAGGCCAGCGGCCCGGGCGCGAACAACGTCAAGATCGTCGCGATCGTCCTGATCATCCTGATGACCACGACGATGTTCATCACGCAGCTGCAGCTGATGCGGAAGAACATGCCGAAGGAGGCCCTCACCGGCCAGGCCGCGCAGATGCAGAAGATCATGCTGTACGTCTTCCCGATCTTCTTCCTCATCGGTGGCTTCAACTTCCCGATCGGTGTGCTGATCTACTGGTTCGTCTCGAACGTGTGGACGATGGGCCAGCAGTTCTACGTGATCCGTCGCAACCCCGCTCCGGGTACGCCGGCGTACGACGCCATGCAGGCACGCAAGCGCGAGCACAACCTGCGTCACGGCCGGGCCGCCGACGAGGGCGTGCCAGGCACCGACGGCGCCGCGACCGCTACCGAGACCACGGACCGCCGGCCCGCGCAGCGGCAGCAGCCGAAGCGGCAATCGCGCAGTAACCGGAAGTCCGGCGGCGCGGGTGGTGCTGCGGGCGGCGCGGCGACCGCAGCCAGCAACGGCCAGACGTCCGCGCCCGCCGAGGACGCTTCCGTTCAGGACGCGCCGCAGCAGGAGGCGCCGAAGAAGGCTCAGGCCGGTGCTGCCAAGAAGCAGCCGGCCGGCAAGAAGGGCTCGGGTGCGAAGCGCCAGCCCGCAGCGAAGTCGGCCGCGCAGCGCAAGGCCGCGCAGAAGCGCTCCGGCGGCTCGCGCTGATCCTGCGCACGCCCTTGTGCTCGGCCTGCCGAGCTCGTGATCGACGGGAGTCCCGGTGAGGCGGATCCCGACACTGTGAAGACATTCGAAGGAGTGGCCGTGACCGACGGCATGCAGAACACCGACTCGGCGGGACAGTCCGCCGGTACCAAGTCCGCGGCGGACCGGCTGAAGGCTCTCGAGGCCGAGAGCGACATCGCCGCGGACTACCTGGAGGAGTTGCTCGACATCGCCGATCTGGACGGCGACATCGACATGGACATCGACGGGGACCGCGCCGCGGTCTCGATCGTCGGTGCCGAACTGAACAACCTGGTCGGTGAGAACGGGAAGGTCCTGGAGGCGCTGCAGGAGCTGACTCGGCTGGCCGTCTACCGGGAGACGGGTGAGCGCTCGCGGTTGATGCTCGACGTCTCGAACTACCGGGCGAACCGGAAGGCCGAGCTCGAAGAGGTCGGCCGGAAGGCGGTGGAGGAGGCGAAGGCCACCGGTGCTCCGGTTCGGCTCGACCCGATGACGCCGTTCGAGCGCAAGGTCGTGCACGACGTGGTGGCTGCCGCCGGCCTGACGTCGGAGTCCGAGGGCGAGGAGCCCCGCCGGCGCGTGGTGGTCCAACCGTGACCGCGCGCCGATGACCGACCCGTCTGTTTCACGTGAAACGCCGCCGCTCGTGGAGAAGCTGTTTCCACGGGCGGCGGTCCGGCTTTCGGCGTACGCCGAGTTGCTCGCAACCGAAGGCACTCTCCGCGGGCTGATCGGTCCACGCGAGGTCCCGCGACTCTGGGATAGGCACCTGCTGAACTGTGCCGTGGTCGAGCGCATCATCCCCGAGTCGGCCTCTGTCGCGGACATCGGCACCGGCGCTGGGTTGCCGGGCATCGTGCTCGCGATCGTGCGCCCGGATCTCCAGGTCGACCTCGTCGAGCCGTTGCTGCGCCGGACCACGTTCCTTCAGGAAGCTGTCGACTCGTTGGAGCTGCACAACGCGACAGTTGTCCGCGCACGAGCCGAGAATCTCCCGCCGGCGTCGTACGACGTCGTCACGTCTCGAGCTGTCGCTCCACTGGCGAAACTCGCTCGGTGGTGTCTGCCGCTCTGTATCGAAGGCGGTCTGATGCTGGCGATGAAAGGGGCGTCCGCGGAGGAGGAACTGGACGCCTCAGAACGCGAGTTGATGAAGCTCGGTGCAGAGGTTTGTCATATTCAGCAACTCGGCGGCGATGAACTCGCCAACCCCACGACTGTGGTGAGTATTGTGGCGGGACGTGCTGCAGGGGGATCCCGGCACGGTAGACACGGGAGGTGAGCGGGTTGGTGAGTCGTGCCCTCGGATGGCCTGAGAAGAGCAACGGTGAACCGAGGTCGTCACAGGGCATTGGCTGGCCCGCCGCACCGGACACTGCTGTACGAGTGGTGACCCCGGAACCCGCACCGTCCGCAGTACCCGCCCCCGCGCCCCCGGTACGGACCTCACCGACGCCGGCACGTTCGTCGACACCGACGCCTTCTACCCCGGCCGCGCCCTCGACGTCGGCCGGGCCTTCTTCTCTGGCCGGGCCCTCGACATCGACAGGACCTTCGGCACCGGCACAGGCCCCGACGTCGACCGGGCCCTCGGCACCGGCACAGGCCCCGACGTCGACCGGGCCCTCGGCACCGGCACGGGCCTCGACAGGGGTGGAGCGGTCGGAGCCGAGCGACCATTCGGCAGCGGAGACCGCGGAGTTGGGCGACGCCGAGCCCTCGCCGGCCAGCGGTGTCACGGTTCCAACGATCGACACGTCGGGGCTTCAGGCCGCTGCCGCGGCCGGGCTCGACGACTCACTGACGAACGGCCACGTGCCTGTTTCACGTGAAACGCCTGACATGCGGGATGATGGGTCCGGGTCCGATTCGGCGTCACTGGTGGACGTCGAGCCGGACCTCTCGGAGTCTCCACGGCCTGTGGATGACGACCGGAGGAAACCGCCCCCGCACACGGGAATTCGTCCACAGCAGCCTGTGGACGGAGCTGGGGGCAGACCCGCCCCGACCCCTACAGACATCCTCTTCGGGCCAAGTCCCGCACCTCTTGGAATGGGCGCTATGACTGCCGCACAGATCGCCGCGCGGGCCACGTCGGACGAGCTTCAGCGACGACTTCTCGAGACTCCGATCGCTGCCGCCACCGAACGGACGCTGCTGGTGAATGAAGGACGCACGATGGGCCGTGAGTTCCCGTTGCCTGACAAGACCCGGGTCTTCGTCGTCGCCAACCAGAAGGGTGGCGTCGGCAAGACCACGACAACGGTGAACGTCGCGGCCGGCCTCGCGCTGTACGGCGCGAAGATTCTCGTCATCGACCTCGACCCGCAGGGCAACGCCTCGACGGCGCTCGGTATCGAGCACGCCGAAGGCACCCCGGGCGTGTATGAGGCGGTCATCGAGGGACAGCCGCTCAGCAAGCTGATCCAGCCGTGCGCCGAGCACCCCGGAATCCACGTGGTCCCCGCGACCATCGACCTGGCCGGTGCCGAGATCGAGCTCGTCAGCCTGGTCGCGCGCGAGAGCCGGCTGAAGAGTGTCCTCGAGGCGTACCTGGCCGAGACCGAGGCCGCAGGGGAGCGCTACGACTACGTCTTCATCGACTGCCCGCCGTCGCTCGGCCTGCTGACGGTGAACGCGCTGACGGCCGCGCGCGAGGTGCTCGTCCCCATCCAGAGCGAGTACTACGCGCTAGAGGGCCTGTCCCAACTCCTGCGCCACATCGACATGGTGAAGTCGCATCTGAACCCGGCGCTGGACGTCTCGACGATTCTCCTGACGATGTACGACGCTCGCACGAAACTGGCCGGGGAGGTCGCGGCCGAGGTTCGCGGCCACTTCAAGGACGCCGTACTGCGGACTGCCGTACCGCGTTCGGTGCGTATCTCGGAGGCGCCGAGCCACGGGCAGACCGTGCTCGCGTACGACCCCGCGTCAGCCGGCGCGCTGTCGTACCTCGAGGCTTCGCGCGAGATCGCGATGCGGAACAACGCCTGACCATCTGGATCGGTGTGGCACCGTTTCACGTGGAACGGCGCCGGTCGTGCAGGCGGACCATGCGCGTTTCACGTGGAACGTACGCTGTGGCGCGACGGTGAGCCCGGCGTTTCACGTGAAACTGTGTGCGCGGCCTGTGGATGCGGCTGCGTGTCGTGGTCAGGAATGTGATTAGGTCAGCAGTAGCTCAGCAGGCAGTCGAACTCCAGGGAGCGCGATGAACACCCGACTCGGACGCGGACTTGGTGCGCTGATTCCCAGCTCGCCGACGGCTGGTACTACCACCCTCGGCAGCAAGTCGAACTCGATCCCGGGTGCACCCCCGGTCGCAGCGCCCACGCAGCCTGAGCCCGCGAAGCCGGAACTGGCCGCGGTACCCGGCGCCACGTTCGCGGAGATCGAAGTCGACAAGATCACGCCGAACCCGAAGCAGCCGCGGACGGTCTTCGACGAAGAGGCGATGGAGGAGCTCGTCCACTCGGTGAAGGAGATCGGCCTTCTGCAGCCGATCGTCGTTCGCCGACTCGACGCCGACTCGTACGAGCTGGTCATGGGCGAGCGGCGGTGGCGGGCCACCCAGACCGCCGGGCTGAAGACCATCCCGGCGATCGTCCGGGACACGTCCGACGACGAGATGCTCCGTGACGCCTTGCTCGAGAACCTCCACCGCAGTCAGCTGAACCCGCTCGAGGAGGCGGCTGCGTACCAGCAGATGCTGGACGACTTCGGCTGCACGCAGGAGGTCCTCGCGACGCGCATCGGCCGCAGCCGACCGCAAATCTCCAACACGCTGCGACTGCTGAAGCTGCCGGCGTCCGTGCAACGACGGGTGGCAGCCGGCGTTCTGTCGGCGGGACACGCTCGGGCGTTGCTGGGTCTGCCGAGCGGTGACGCGATCGAGCGGCTCGCACAGCGGATCGTTGCCGAGGGGCTGTCGGTGCGGACGGTCGAGGAGATCGTGGCGCTCGGCGACATGAACTCCGATGACGACCCGGCGCCTCGCCGGCGCAACAAGCCGGTCGCGCCACGGCTGGTCGATCTCGCCGATCGCCTGTCGGATCGTTTCGAGACACGGGTGAAGGTGGACCTCGGCAAGAACAAGGGCAAGATCACCGTCGAGTTCGCGACTCTGGACGATCTCGAGCGGATCGTCTCGCTGATGGATCCGAACACTTCCCGCGGATCCTGACCGCGCTGCTGTTTGTTCATCGCGTTGTTCATCGCGTTGTTCATCGCGCTGCTCTCGGTCGCGCTGCCTCTTGGTACTGGTCTCAACCGCACTGGTTCTGACAACGCCCGCCGAATTGTCGGCGGGCGTTGGTATGTCTATGACTTTCCTGTGCGGCGACGGTGAGGAGACCTCTGATGCAGGATCGGCCGCGGGTAGTGGTCAGCGTGGAAGCAAGCGCGGACGGCAAGGTCGCACTCGCTCGGAACGCACTGCTGATGCATGAGCCGAACACCGGTCTTTGGCAGACGATGCGGCCCGGCGTGCCTGACTCGGTTGGGCTTGACTCGACTGGGCTTGACTCGGTTGGGCTTGACTCGACTGGGCCTGACTCGACTGGGCCTGACTCGGTTGGGGTCGACGTGCTGGAGCTCGTAGAGCGGGAGCACGGCTGCAACGCCGTGCTGGAAGGCAGTGGAAGCCTCGTGGCAGAGGATCTCGAGGTTGCTGAACTTCCGCCCTTCGAGGGTGATGTCGCTGGGCTCTACGAGCACTTCCTGCCCGCGGACATCGTGGGGCAGCCGTCGCCACCGCACAGGTGGTTCACCGTCGTCGACAGCCGCGGGCGGGTGCGATGGACGGAGAAGCATCCGGAATGGGATGCCCTGGTGCTGGTCGCGCGGCGGACACCCGCCCGGTATCTGGCGTACCTGCGGCGGGAGCGCATCTGCTATCTCGTAGTCGGTGAGGAGCGGGTCGATCTGCCGCGGGCGATGGCGGCAATGCGCACCGAGCTCGGAATCACCTGCGTGCTGTCGACCGCCGGCGGTGGTCTGAACGGCGCACTGCTCCGAGCCGACCTGATCGACGAACTGCACCTCACGGTGCTGCCAGGTCTCGTTGGGGGACTCGGGACCCCTTCAGTCATGGACGGCCGACCGCTCGAGGTCGGCGTACCTCCGACGCGTCTACAGTTGCTCTCCGTCCACCAGGACGGCGGCGGAACGGTCCGCCTCCACTACGCCGTGATCAGAGCCTGAGAGCTTGAATCCGCCCTTCCGAGGGCTCCGATGAGGCGTTTCACCGCCGAAAATGACACCGACGTAAGTTGCTGAAGGTCGCTGAGAATCGCGCTCACAGAGCTAGTTAATGCCACGAACGACCGGGATTCATACCCCAATCGATTTGTCGACAAATCTCCAACGAGACATCTCCCAATGTTTCACATGAAACATTGGTCCGAGCGCCCACTGACGCGAATGTTGCTGGAGGCATCAGGCGGCGGCGCCGGACTTGGCGGCGCCGGACTTGGCGGGGGACCTCTCGAGTATGTCGGTAGTGCACGGCCTGAGACCGAGTTCGATCCGGTCGACGCCGGCTTCGGGCAGGCGCCGCGCCGGGCTGCCGATCGTGCTGGAGCGGTACACCGGGAACTTGCTGGTCCAGCAGCGCCAGGAGGTGCTCGGCGACGTCACGCTCGACTACACCGAGGCGCAGATCGCCTGTGGCTGGGCGAACTGCTGGACGAGATGCTTGACCCGCTGCTGGACTCGGTGCGCCAGATTCTGCCGCGGTGACGGGTGTCGGCCTGGGGACGGCGTCGCGCGTGGGTCACGGCGCGGAGCGTGGGTCACGGCGTCGAGCGGCTCGGCTGCGGCGCTTCGGACACAATGCGCGTAGGGCAACGCGCGCGATCGATGTGGTGCTCGCTTCAAATGGCCGGAGCAGTCGTGCAGGTGATGGCAGCCACGTCGTAGGCCGAGGTCCGAGGAGCGGACCTCGGGTGCGGACCTGTGATTCCCGTCAAGTCGTGGCGAATGGTCGTCACCACAAACGTCGAGTCGTGGACATTGGCTGAGATAAGTCGCCGTTCTTCACGACTCGACGGTGACGCGAGGGCCAGCGCCAGCGGGCGGAACGAGGCACCTCAGCGAGGCACCTCAGCGAGGCATGTGTCGTGTCATCGAGTCGTGAGTGCGATGCGCAGCGCCGATCACCACGAATCGGTGGCTCCTCGGCGCGGTGGGGTCTGCCCAGGTGCACCGCCGGGTAGGCGGGAGTTGGGCCCGGCTCACCCGGGCGGGTATCGACTGAGAAAGGGCGTCGGGGGCCGGGGGCGAGCGGGCGCCGGGGCGAGCGAGGGCGAGTGCACCAGGCCGACAGGACCCGGCAGGTCTATCGGGGACGGGCCTACCGGGGACGGGCCTACGGGAGACGGGCTTACCGGCCGAGGAGGTCGTGGGTGGTTTTGCGTTCGGCGTAGAAGGAGAGGAAGGGGATGGTGCCGGCCAGGGCGGTGAGGACCAGGCGGGGGAAGGACCAGCGGACCCGGCGGAACAGGTCGAAGGTGCCGAGGAGGTACACGACGTAGAGGAAGCCGTGCATCGGGCCGATCACGTTCATGGCGCTGGGGTTGTCGGCGAAGTACTTGAGCGGCATCGCGACGAACAGCAGCAGGAGCAGCATGACGCCGACGATGTACGCGATCACGCGGTAGCGGGTCAGCGCACCGCGGACGGCAGGGCTGACGGGGCCGGTGGCGGACGTGGCGGGATCGGCAGAGGAAGTCACGCTGAAACGGTACCGCTTGGCTCCACAGGCTCACCGACCTGGTCGCCACCCGCACCACCCGCACCACCACCCGCGCCACCACCCGCGCCGACTGCTCCGTCCGCCACGTCGTCCGGGTCTTCGGGGTCTTCGGGAGAGTGATGGGCGTCGCGGACCATGCGGGTCCACATCCAGAGGGTGAAGGCGGCGAAGATCCACCACTGGAAGGCGTAGGCGACGTTTCGCCAGCCGGCGTGGTCGGTGGGCGGCGGTGGTGGTTCGACAGCCGCGGGTGCAGGCGAGGGTACGGCGCCGGAGTCGACGGTGGACTGTACGACGAACGCGTCGTACACCCGGTACGGCACGAGGTCGACGATTGTCGGGATCCGCAGCGACGAGAGCACGCGGCCGTTGGCGGCGTCGCCGGACGAATCCTCGGCCTCGGACGCGATCACGGTGCCGGTCAGCCGTACCGGACCCGACGGTGCCGCAGCGGACGGATCGGAGACCGATGGCACCCAGCCACGCACGACCATCACCGCGTCGGTCGACGACAACTTGACCGGAGACACGACCCAGTAGCCGTTCTTGCCGTCGTGTTCGCGGTCAGCGATGAAGAGCTGGTCGGCGGCCGGCCCCCAGGTGCCGTCGACCGTCACGCGACGCCCGACAGCCTTCGCCGGCAGCCCTTCGTCGATCGAGAACAGCGACCGCAGACCCACCGGCGCAGCGGCGGCACGTTGCGCAGTGGCGTCGGCCGTTTTGGAGCGATACACCCCGAGCTGCCATACGCCGAAAACCGTCATCACCGACGCGAGGACAAGCGCGAGGGCGAGCAGGCCTAGCCACTGCGGCTTCACCACCGTGCGCCACAGCGGCCGATCCGGCTCGCGCAACTCAGCCATCGGACAGTCAGCGCGCGGCGGCCGCAGCCAGCAGATCGCGGCAGAGTACGCCGAGTTCGATCCCGGCCGCTTCCGCAGCCAGCGGAACGAGCGATGTCTCGGTCATCCCCGGCGCCACGTTCACCTCGAGGAACCACGGCACCCCGGCCGAGTCCACGACGAGATCGGTCCGGGACAGGTCCCGCAGACCAAGCGCCTGATGCGCCTCGACCGCGGCCGCGGCACACGCCTCGGCGGCCTCCGTGGCCAGTCGAGCAGGTACGACGAACTGTGTCGCGCCGGCGGTGTACCGGGCCTCGTAGTCGTAGAACCCCGAATCCGGACGGATCTCCACCGCCGGCAGCGCCCGCGGACCGTCGCCGGTGTCGACCACCGTGACGGCCACCTCGGTGCCGTCGATGTACTGCTCGATCAGCGCGACCGGGCCGTACGCGTAGCAGTTCACCATCGCCGACGGCAGCTCCTCGGCCGACCGTACGATCGACGCGCCAAGTGCGGATCCGCCGCGGGCCGGCTTCACGACCAGTGGAAGCCCGACCTGCTGGACCACGGCCTCCATCAACGCCGCGGCGCCGAGCTCGCGGAACGTGTCGTGCCCGAGGACGACCGACGCCGGGGTGTGCAGTCCCGCACCGCCGACAACCGTCGCGGCGACCGGCTTGTCGAACGCCGTACGGCACGCGGCCGCGTCGGCGCCGACGTACGGGACGCGGTACAGGTCGAGGACCTGGCGGAGAGCGCCGTCCTCACCGGTGACACCGTGCAGCACCGGGAACACCGCGTCCGGGGGATCGTTCCGCAGCCGATCGACCAGGGAGGCGTCGACGTCACGCTGCTCGACCTCGACACCGACACTGCGCAGGGCATCCGCCACTCGGCGGCCGGACCGCAACGAGACGTCGCGTTCGTGCGACAGCCCGCCTGCCAGTACCAGCACTCGACCCAGATCACTCATCACAAATATCCCGATCACTCGTGGGCGACTCCGGCACCCTCGCCGGTCCCGAGGCCCACTCGAACGGTACCTCTACCGCGTCGGAGACCTCCGGCCGCCCGCAGGTCCCTTGCGCAACCTTTGCGAACTCGACGTCAGGACAGCTCCGGCCCCGGAGCGTCGTACTCGCGGCCGGCGCCGGGCGGCAGCGGGCCGAAGGTCTCCCGGAGCTCGAGCTCCTCATGGATCACCGCGGCGAGCCGGCCGACCCCTTCGGTGATCCGCTCCGGTGTCGGATGACAGTACGACAGCCGCATGCACTGGGACCCGAAACCGTCCGCGAAGAACGCCGTCCCGGGCACGTACGCGACCCGCGCGGTCACCGCCCGCGGCAGCATCGCCTTGGCATCAAGGCCTTCCGGCAACGTCAGCCACACGTAGAACCCACCCCGCGGCCGCGTCCAGGTGGTTGCCGCTGGCATCTTTTCGGTCAACGCCGCGAGCATCGCGTCGCGGCGCTCGCGGTACATCTCACGGAACTGCTTCACCTGCCCCTTCCAGTCGTGCCGCACCAGGTACGACGAAATGGCCAGTTGACTGAACGTCGGGGGACACAGCGTCGCGGACTCCTGCGCCAGCACGAGCTTCTCGCGGACGGCGTGCGGCGCGACCGCCCACCCGACCCGGAACCCGGGCGCGAACGTCTTCGAGAACGAGCCGAGGTAAATGACGCCTTCGCGATCCGCCGCGCGCAGCGCCCGCTGCGGCTCACCCTCGAACCCGAGCAGACCGTACGGGTTGTCCTCCAGCACCAGCAGTTGGGAGCGCTGGCAGATCTCCAGCACCCGGGCGCGCCGCTCGTCGGACAGTGAAACCCCGGCGGGGTTGTGGAAGTTCGGGATCGTGTAGAAGAACTTGATCCGCTTTCCGGCCGCGCGAACCGAGGCGATCGCCTGCTCCAGCGCCTCCGGCACAACACCGTCGTTGTCCATCGCGACGTGAACGACCTCACACTGGTACGCCCGGAACACGCCGAGCGCACCGACGTACGACGGCGCCTCGCAGATCACCACGTCGCCCGGGTCGCAGAACACCCGCGTCACCAGGTCGACGGCCTGCTGGCTGCCGACCGTGACCACGACGTCATCCGGATGGGCTTCGATGCCCTCGAGCCGCATGATGTCGCAGATCTGCTCGCGGAGCGTCGGATCGCCTTGGCCGGAGCCGTACTGCATCGCGGTCGGGCCGTTGTCGGTCACCAGGTCGCGCACCGCGCTGCCGACCACGTCGAGCGGCAGGCCGCCGATGTTCGGCATCCCGCCGGCGAGCGAGACCACCTCCGGCCGGCTGGCGACCGAGAACAGGGCCCGGATCTCGGAGGCGGTCATGCCCTTGGTCCGGGCTGCGTACGCCTCGACGTAGTTGTCGAGACGGGTCTGCCGGACATCGGGCACGTCAGCACTCACGAGGGCCACTCCAACGGTGATCGAGGGGGAAGTCACCAGGTTACGTCGACAGACCCCGGTCGGGACTGGGGATCGGCGTGACCTCTCACTACCATGCCTTATAGGGGCAGGTTCGACCATGCCGGAATCTGGCTTTGAGACAGCGGCCGGTGCGGTGCGGCCTGAGTGGTGGAACGGAAGGCGGATTCAGGATGAGCGTGGGCAGGACAGCCGGCTGGACGCTCGCCGGCCTGGCACTGGGTGTGCTGGCCGGGTTCGCCGGCGAGCTCTTCCGGCGACAGCCGGCACCGAAGATCCAGCAGCGGTACGTCGCTCCCGAGGCGACCAGCACCCCGGACGCCAGAACCCCGGCGCCACCCCCAGCACCGGCAGGAGACCCAGCAGCAGACCCGGCAGCAGACCCGGCAGCAGACCCGGCAGCACCGGCAGCCGAGCCGGCGAACCGCTGACGGATCGTGAATCTGACGGCACGAAGCGCTGAACGGATGGCTTGATGGCCCGACGGCTGGAACCGCTGACGCTCGCCAACCTGGACGAGTTGCCGGTGCCCTGCCGTGACTGCGTGTTCTGGGAGCTTGATCCCGTGGCGGCGCGGCAGGCCTCGCGGACCGGTGACACCGGGCTGGAGAAGGAAGCCTGGCTTTCGCAGGTGCTGCTCGACTGGGGCACCGCCGGCATCGTGCTGTACGTCGACGACGAGCCGGCCGGGTTCGCGATCTACGCCCCCGCGACGTACCTGCCCCGGATCCAGGCGTTCCCGACCGCACCGGTCAGCCCGGACGCGGTCGTCCTCGCGACCGGGCGGATCCTGCCGCGTTACCTGGGGCTCGGGCTCGGAAAGATCCTGGTGCAGGCGGTCGCAAAGGACGTGCTGAAGCGCGGCTTCCGCGCTGTCGAGGCGTTCGGCGACTCGCGCTGGGACGGTCCGGGGTGTGTCTGGCCGACCGAGTTCCTGCGCGCGGTGGGCTTCGGGGTGGTGCGTGAGCACCCGCGCAATCCCCGGCTCCGGCTGGATCTACGCTCGGCGATCACCTGGCGCAGCGAGATGGAGGCCGCCGTCGAGCGGCTGATGGGCGCGATCCGCCCGGAGCCCGTACCGCCGACGCCGGCGACGGTTCGGGACGCGTTACGAACGGGGCCGTAGCGATGGGGTGGCGTTTCCTGGCCGAGGCGATGTTCGTCCTGCACGCCGCCTTCCTGCTGTTCTTCGTGATCGGCGCGTTCCTCGCCTGGAAGTGGTTCGCACTGATCTGGGTGCATCTCGCCATCGTCGTGTGGAACCTCGCGATCGTGGTGATCGACTACGACTGCCCGTTCACCGGCGTGGAGAAGTACTTCCTGCGCCGCGCCGGCGAGGTGCCGTACGAAGGTGGATACATCAACCACTACCTGGACGGCACCATCTGGCCCGAGGGCGGGACACCCGTGGCGGAGAAGGTCGGCTTCGCGCTCGTCCTGATCGGCTACGCCGGGTTCTTCGTCGTCCGGAGGCGGCGCCGGGCCAAGCTCAGGGGTGAGTCAGTGACTCCCCGGACGTGAGCCGGACCCGCACTTCGCATACTGGTGGTGTGCCCATCGACGAGTACCTGGCTGCCCTGAGCAAGGAACTTCGAGGGCCTCGGCGCCGCAAGGCGGATCTGCTGGCCGAGGCGCGTGACCACCTGACCGACGCCGCGGAAGCGTTCGAGGCGGACGGCCTGGACCGGCACGCCGCCGAACAGCACGCCGTGGCCGATTTCGGCGCGGTTGAGGACGTGGCGCCGGGCTACCGCGCGGATCTCGCGGTCAGTCAGAGCCGCCGGACGGCGATCTTGCTCTTCGCCGCGCTGATCATCCAGCCGATCGTGTGGCGGCAGGGCGCGTGGAGCTGGAACAGCGGACCGGACGACCCGAGCGCGTTGAACGACGGCCTCCAGTTGCTGGTGCGGTACGTCGGCACGCTGGCGATCGCGGGCGCGGTGCTTGCTGTCGTCGCGGCCGGCGTCGGGATGCGGTACCCGGTGGTGCGCGAGCACGTGACGCGCGTGACGACGATCTTCGCGTTGACGAACGCATCGGTGATCGGCGCGATCAGCCTCGTGATGGGGCTGACCAGTCCGTACCCGAACGTGCTGCTCGCCGTCACCGTGGTGAGCGGTTTCGTCCTGCTGCCGCTGGTGCTGGTCGCCCAGCAGGCGACCCGCGGGCTACGCCTCGCCCGGGCGTAGCACCCCTTCGACCACCGTCCGGAAGGTCAGCCACTCCTGCTTGCCGGCGGCAAGCACCTTCGCGCCGGCACTGGTCAGCTGGTAGGTACGGCGCTTGCGGCCGCCGACCGTACTCCACTCGCTGGCGAGATAGCCGGCCCGCTCCAGCCGCCGCAGCGCCGGATACAGCGTGCCGGTCGGCAGGTCGAGCTCGCCTCCGCTGCGCTCCAGCAACGCCTCCATGATCGCGTAGCCGTGCAGCGGCTCAGGCTCGACGACGGCCAGGATCATCGGGTCCAGGTGTCCACGCAGCGCATCCGCCTTCACGTAGCCAGTCTACTCATGGAGCTGTTAATGTCGAGAGGCGACATGTAGCCGATCTACTTATTGAGGAACTGCGATGAGTGTGGACACACCGATCCGCCCGGCGACCCGGGCCGGTCTGCTGCACCGGGTTTCGGGGTGGGCGATGCGCCACGCCGGCCTGGCGCTGCTGCTGTGGGTACTGGTCCTGGCCGCGGTCACCGCCGCGGCCACCGCGATCGGTGCCGACTACAAGAACGACAACTCGCTCCCGGGCACCGACTCCCAGCGGGTGACGGACATCCTCCAGGCGCATCAGCCGCAGGGCGACACGGCGTCGCTCCAGGTGGTGGTCCGCGCCGACGGCGGTCTGCAGGCACAGAAGTCCCAGGTCGCCTCGATGCTCGCGGCGGTCCGTGAGCTTCCGCATGTGGCCTCGGTCGCCGACCCGTACGCGTCGCCGGGCGCAATGTCGACAGATCGACGAACGGCGTACGCGACGGTCGGCCTCGATGTCGGGGCGGCGGACATGCCGGTGGAGGACGTGCGGACGATCATCGACCGCGCGCGGGAGTTCGCGGGTCCAGGGCTTCAGGTCGAGGTCGGCGGCGATCTCGCGCGGAGCGCAGCGGAGAGTTCCGGTGGTGCTTCCGAGGGTGCCGGCATCCTGGCCGCACTGGTGATCCTGGTCTTCCTGTTCGGATCGTTGCTCGCGGCAACACTTCCGCTGCTGACCGCCGTGTTCGCGGTCGGCAGTACGGTCGCACTGCTGATGCTCGCCTCGCATCTGTTCACGATCGCCGACTACACGTCGGCGGTGATGATGCTGGTCGGACTCGGCGTCGGCATCGACTACGCGTTGCTGATCTTCTCCCGCTACCGCCACGAGTTGTTGCAGGGTACGGCGGATCCCCACGTGGTCGCTCTGGACACCGCGGGTCGGTCCGTCATCTTCGCCGGGTGCACGGTGGTGATCGCGCTGCTCGGCCTGCTGGCCTTGGGCCTCGGCTCGCTGCAGGGCGTCGCGCTCGGCGTCACGCTGACCGTCCTGATGACGATGCTCGCCGCGATCACCTTGCTGCCGGCGCTGCTGACCTTGTTCGGCAAGCGGATCGAGCGGAGTGTCCGCAAGCACGCCGCGAAGCAGCGGCGTACGTCAGGCGACGGTTGGCGCCGGCTGGCGAGTGCGGTGCAGCGACGGCCGTGGCTGCCGCTGATCCTCGGCGTCGTGGCGTTGCTCGCGTTGTCGCTGCCTGCGCTCGACATGCGGCTCGGCTTCGCGGACGCCGGCACGGACAATCCGGAGAAGACGAGCCGCAAGGCGTACGACCTGCTCGCGGAAGGGTTCGGCCCTGGGTTCAACGGACCGCTGGTTGTGGTGTCGGAGGGCAATCAGGCCGCGGCGCAGGCGCTCGGTCAGACACTGGCCGGCGATCCCGGGATCGCCGCGGTGACGCCGCCGCAGCTGACCCCGGACGGCAAGGTCGCGACCGTACTCGCGTTCCCGAAGTCGGCGCCGCAGGACGCGGAGACCAGCGATCTCGTCAAGCGGCTGCGGACCGACACGTTGCCGGCGCTGGAGTCGCAGACCGGTGCGACCTACCTGATCGGTGGATCGACGGCGGCCGCGGACGACTTCGCCTCGGCGGTGAGCAAGCGGCTCCCGATCTTCGTCCTCGTGGTCGTCGGACTGTCCGCGTTGCTGCTGATGGCGGTGTTCCGGTCGGTGTTGATCCCGTTGAAGGCCGCCGTCCTCAACCTGCTCAGCATCGGCGCCTCGCTCGGCGCGATCACGCTGGTGTTCCAGGAAGGCTGGTTCGGTGCGCAGCCCGGGCCGATCGAGGCGTTCGTCCCGGTGATGATCTTCGCGATCGTGTTCGGGCTCTCGATGGACTACGAGGTGTTCCTGGTGTCCCGGATCCACGAGGAGTGGCGCCGTACCGGCGACGCGCGGGCCGCGGTTCGCGAAGGCCTGGCGACGACGGGCAGTGTGATCACCGCGGCGGCAGCGATCATGATCGTGGTGTTCGGTGCGTTCCTGCTCAGCCCGGACCGGATGCTGAAGCAGTTCGGTCTCGGCCTGGCCACCGCCGTACTGCTCGACGCGGTGCTGATCCGCTGCGTCATCGTGCCCGCGGTGATGCGGCTGCTCGGCAACCGGGCGTGGTGGCTGCCGCGCGGGCTGGAGCGTGTCCTTCCGAGGATCAAGCTCGAGGATCACTCGTAACGCGAGCTCCAGATGCGGGCCTTGTAGATCTCCGCTCCTGACAAGGCCCGCGTCCCCTCGGGTACGGCGAAGTTCACCGTGTCGGTGCACCACGTGGTGCGGCACCCCGCCTTCGGCGTCGTCCACACCTGGCGACCGGTCGGCGTACTGCCCATGCTCTTGATGGCCGCCAGGTCGAGCGTGGTGACGACCTCGTGCGTAGACTTGCTGACCTGGTAGACCTTCGAGCCGGTCGAGACCCACAGCCGGTCCGGGTTGTCCAGCGCCGGACTCAGGTCGTGGCCACTGCCGGTCGGCAACGTGATCACCGGACCTTCGGTGATCACCGGCTCGGCCGGCGTGCCACCGATCTTCAGCCCGGCCAGCGTGTTGTTGCCGAGCACCCACAGCAGTTGACGCGCGGGATCCCACTGCACACCGTGCGCGTCATGCAGCGGGTAGGTGACGTACGACGCCGTACCCTGTGAGGCCGTGTAGATGCGGATGAAACCGCCGGTGCTCGCCGCGACCGCGACGTTCCCGTCCGGGAGCAGCTCGATGCTGTGCGGGTTGTTGGGTGCGCCAACGTCGGCACCCCAGATGCGCCGTCCGGACGGGTAGCTGACCACGGCCGCCAGACCGCGTGAGTCCGTGACCAGGACAACGTGCTTCCCGTTCTGCTGACGCAGTTTCGCGTCGGTCGGCAATCCCCAGGCATTCGTCAGATCGCCGAATCCGTTGCTGCTCGTGGGGGCCCAGGCCCACTTCTGGGCGGCTGGAGAATTCCAGTCGGCGACGACCGGGTCCATCACCCTGATCCGGGCCGCGGGCCGGTTGTCGTAATCCTGATCGGTCAGCGCGATCAGCCGACCACCGTCCGGCGGACCGGCGGCCTGCGCGACCGACGATGGCAGCAGCAGAGCTGCCAGGACACCAAAAACGACTCCGGGAACACCGAGCCAGCGGATCATAGCCACCCCCATGTTGGAATGTCACCACCTAGGGTAGGCGAGTGGTTACTAGCTGACCACTCAGACGGTGAGTTGCCCGAAGGCGAGCATGCCGGTGGCGGCGTCCTGCTCCGGCGGCAGGTACACACGCTGGATGGCGACCACGATCGCCTCCGCGATCACGTCGCGGAAGTCCGGGTCGGCGAGCCGGGCGGCGTCGTGCGGATTCGTCACGTAGCCGATCTCGAGTCGCACCGCGGGCATCTTGGTGCGGCGCAGCAGATCCCAGGTCTTGGCGTGGGTACGGCAGTTCAGCAGGTCGGTGCGGGCGACGATCTCACGTTGCACCAACCCCGCAAACTGCTCGCCGACGCTCGAGGAGGCGCCGTGCAGGTCGTTGCCGTAGTAGTACGTCGCGACTCCCTGCGCCTCGGGGTTCATCGAGCCGTCGGTGTGCAACGAGACGCAGAGGTTCGCGTCGGTCTCGTTGGCGAACGCGGCGCGGGCCAGCTCGTCCGGGCCCTGGTCGCGGCCCCGGGACAGATATGCACGGACGCCCGTGGCGCCCAGGCGGCCCTCGATCCGGGCGGCGAGGTCGTAGGCGATGTCGGACTCGCGCAGGCCGTTGCCCTCCCAGCCGTAGTCGAAGCCGCCGTGGCCGGGGTCGATGACCACGGTCTTGCCGGACAGCCGCGGGCCGGCGGCGCGGACGGCTTCCCGGGCGCGCAGTGCGTCGGGACGGCCGCCGGTCGCCATCGGGCGGATCCGCTCCAGCGCTTTGAACGTCGACGGGCCGCAGGTGCCGTCGGCCGGCAGACCCATGTTGCGCTGGAACTCGGTGACGGCGCGCTGCGTGTCCGCACCGAAGATCCCGTCGATCCGGGCGACCGCGAACCCGAGCTCCTGCAGTTTCGCCTGCAGGCTCAGCACGTCGTCGCCGCTCATCGGGTTCGCCGGGACGTACGTCAGCAACCGGTCGCCCAGCCGCCAGCGCGCGTCCTCCAGCGCCCGGTACGTCTGCGGGCCGACGATGCCGTCGATCATCAGCCCACGTTGCTGCTGGAAGCCCCGAACGGCGTGCGCGGTCGCTTCGTCGTAGACGTCATGACCGCCGCTCAGCAGCCCGAGCCGCTGTAGCTTTCCGACGATCTCGGCGACAGCTTCACCGCTGTCGCCGATCCGGTACACGCCGTGGGGGGCTTCCATCAACTGGCTCCTCTAACCGTGGCGGACGGGGGTTGTCCTGCGTTCAGCCAGTGAAGTCGGCCAGCTCCTTGAGCAGCGCCGCCTTCGGCTTGGCGCCGACGATGGACTTGGCCAGCTCACCGTTCACGTAGACGTTGATGGTAGGGATACCTGTAACGCGGTAGTTGCTCGGGGTGACCGGGTTCTCGTCCACGTTCATCTTCAGGAACGTGATCTTGTCCCCGTGGTCCTGGTTCAGCTCCTCCAGGATGGGGGACACCTGGCGGCACGGGCCACACCACTCGGCCCAGAAATCGACCAGGACCGGCTTGTCGCTCTTCAGCACCGTCTGCTCGAACTCGGCGTCGGTGACAGGCTGCATCTTCTCGCCCACGGGCGTATCTCCTTCAGCTGGTGAGGTCAGGTTCGGGGGCAGGTTCAGGTGTCTGGGGACAGGGTCAGACGGTGACGGGCTGGCCGGCCTGGGCGGCAGCGGCGGTCGCCGCGTCCTCCAGCGTGGCCAGGAAGCGCTCGGCGTCCAGGGCCGCCGCACAGCCGGTGCCGGCCGCGGTGATCGCCTGCCGGTAGGTGTGGTCGACCAGGTCACCGGCCGCGAAGACGCCCGGCAGATTGGTCTCGGTGCTGTTCGGCTTGACCAGCACGTACCCCTCGGCGTCCAGGTCAACCTGACCCTTGACCAGCTCCGATCGCGGGTCGTGACCGATCGCGATGAACAGGCCGGTGACCGGCAGCTCGCGGGTCGCGCCGGTGACGGTGTCGCGCAGCGTCAGGTGGGTGAGCTTGTCCTCGCCGTGGATCGTGGCGACCTCGGAGTTCCAGTGGAACTCGATCTTCTCGTTCGCGAACGCGCGGGCGGCCATGATCTTCGAGGCGCGCAGCTCGTCGCGGCGGTGCACCAGGTGCACCTTCTTCGCGAACTTGGTCAGGAACGTCGCCTCCTCGACGGCGGAATCGCCACCGCCGACGACCGCGATCTCCTGCTCACGGAAGAAGAAGCCGTCACAGGTCGCACACCAGGACACGCCGTGGCCGGACAGCCGGTCCTCGTCGGGCAGACCGAGCTTGCGGTAGCCGGACCCCATCGCCAGGATCACGGCCTTCGCGCGGTGCTCGGTGC
Organism: Kribbella sp. NPDC048915; assembly: GCF_040649595.1. Taxonomy (NCBI): domain Bacteria; kingdom Bacillati; phylum Actinomycetota; class Actinomycetes; order Propionibacteriales; family Kribbellaceae; genus Kribbella; species Kribbella sp. NPDC048915. The sequence continues at coordinate 64,067 of NZ_JBEZFT010000017.1, forward strand.
CCGCGGAGTCGGTGACGACCTTGATCTCGCCGGTCAGATCCACCTTCACCACGTCGTCCGCGACCAGCTCGGCGCCGAAGCGCTCGGCCTGGGTGCGCATCTCGTCCATCAGCGCCGGGCCCATGATGCCCTGCGAGAAGCCGGGGTAGTTCTCCACCTCGGTGGTGTTCATCAGCGCGCCACCGGCGGTGACCGAGCCTTCGAACACCAGCGGCTCCAGCGCTGCGCGTGCGGCGTAGACGGCGGCGGTGTAACCGGCCGGTCCGGAGCCGACGATGATGACGTTGCGAATCGTGCTGGAGTCGCTCATTCAGGCGTTCCTCGTTCGTCGAGACAGTGACGTCGTACTCAACGGATCCTAGAGGCCGCTCATTCCCGAGCGTCGGCGGTGGGTGCGGCCCGGTCCGTGCCGTGTCCTTTACGGTACCCATCGCCGGGCACGCCAAGGCCCCGACGAGCCGGACGCGGACTTAGCGGTTGCGCAGCGTGACGGTGGTCTCGTAGAACGTGCTGGCCACGCCACCGGGCGCGCTACAGCCGTTCACCGCGAACACGTGGATCTCGCTCGGCGTACCGCCCTGCAGCCCGATGATCGTGGCCCGCCGGCCGTCGACCTTGGCGGGCTGGACCAGCCGGACCTTCGAGTTCGCCTGGCCGGCCGCGAACGACCGGGCGCACGCCTGCTCGTCGGCCGAACCGTGCAGGATGCCGTTCGGCGCGTGGTCCAGCCAGCGCTTCGTGGCCGAACCGAGGTTCTGGCTGGTGACCGTGACGACATCGGCCGGCGGTGTGTTGGCGTCCGTCGCGGCGGTGTTGTCGTTCGCCTGGTCCTTGGTGGCGACGACCACACCGACGCCGAGCGCGGCGACCAGCACCACACCGGCCGCGGCCGGGAGCAGCCTCGGCAGGTGCCGTCGCGGCTCCTCGCGGATCTGGGCCAGCGAGTGCACACCGACCGTCGAGGCACGCAGTACCGACTCGGACACGATCACCGCGTCCAGGTGCTCGGCGACAGCCGTCGGCATCGGGATGTCGGCCCGGCCCTCTTCGGCGAGGTCCTCGGACAACTGCAGCAGCGCGTCGTACGTCTGCTGGCACTCGGGGCATGCCTTCACATGCTCACGAGCGCGATGGGCCTCGGTCGCGGGCAGCAGATTCTCGATCAGGTCGGCGATCGTGTCGGTGTCCAGGTGCTCGAGGTGCTCACTGGTCGGCAGACCGGGATCGGTCATCGAAGGCTCGCCTCCCCACAGGAGGTACGCGGCGTGGTCATAAACAAGCTCCGGTCGAAGGCGTCAACGTCCGGTCGCCAGAGGCAGGCGACTTCGCTTCGACGGGGGAGTCGCTCATTCGGTTCCCACCGTTTCCGGGGCCGTCTTGTCGTCGGCACTGTCCGCCGGTACGCCGGACTGCCGGGACGTCTGCCAGTGCCGCAGCAGCGGCAGCAACTTGGCGCGCCCGCGCGCACACCGTGACTTCACCGTACCCGGGGCGCAGTCCAAGATCGCGGCCGCTTCCTCGATCGAGTACCCCTCCATGTCGACCAGGACCAAGGCCGCGCGCTGGTCGGAGTTGATCTGCTTCAGCGCGTTCAGTACGTCCAGCCGGCGCTCGCGCACCTCGGCCGGATCGTCCTCGGACGGGCCGGCCAGCTCGGCGGCGCGGTCCTCGTCCTCGGGCAGCGGATCGGCGGCGCGCACCTGACGGCGCCGGATCCGGTCCAGACAGGCGTTCACGACGATGCGGTGCAGCCACGTGGTGACCTTCGCGTCGCCGCGGAACGAGTCCGCCCGGCGGAAGGCGGAGATGAAGGCCTCCTGCAGCGCGTCAGCGGCCTCCTCCGGCTCACCGAGCGTGCGGATCGCGACCGCCCACATCCGGTCCCGGTGCCGCTTGACCAGGTACCCGAAGGTGTCCGGATTCCCGGCGACGTGCAGGCGGAGCAGTTCGTGGTCGTCGAGCTGGTCGTAGCTCGTCGTACCGCCCGCCCGGGCAGCCGCGTCCGCCGCCGGAGCGTCCGCGCCGATGCGCGGGACCTCCGGGCGCGGCGGCGGGTTGCCCGAGTCCACGTGAGCGGTCATTTCTGGATCGAGACCTCCGAGATCGTGCCCCGGTACTTGCCTCCGTCTTCCTTCGGCAGCTTCGTCAGCCAGACGAGCACGTACTGCGTCTCGGTCCCGGCCGTGGGGGTCAAGGTCACCGTACCCTCCGGCTGGTCCTCCTGTTCGGCGACGACCTTCCAGCCGCTCACCTGGCCCGGCGCGGACCCGTCGCTCTTCGGCACCAGGATCTGCAGGCTGGTGCCGTCGCCCTGCAGCGTCACCGACACCTTGGACACCGGGGTCGGCGCGCCGAGGTCGTAGTAGATGCCGACGCCCGGCTTCTGGCCGCCCAGGTTCGCCCGGCTGTACGACATCGTCGTCCAGGTCGTGCCGGCCTTGCCGTCGAACGTGTTCTTGACGTCCTCCGGGTGCTCGTTGCCGTTGCCGTCCGGCTCCGGGTCGAAGTCCTTCGCGCGGACGATCTTGGCCACGCCACCACTCGACGGCTTGGTGCTGGTCTGCGGCGGGGCGCTGCTCTGCGTGCCACCGTCCGCGCCGGCGTCCTGGTCGTTGGTCATCGCGCCCTTGAGCAGGAACTGCGCCATCGCGACCACCGACAGCAGCGCAAGGACCGCGAGCAGGATCAGGATCCGGCCGCCCCAGCCGCCCTTCGGCTTCGGCTCGTCGTGCCGGCGCCGGCCGTTCCCGTTCGAGGGCGGGGGCTGGCGGCGGACCGGGCGGGTCTCGGCCCCCGGGTTGTACGCCGGTGCCGTGGCGTACCCGTTCGACGCCTCGTACGTCGGCCGCGGCGTCGGGTCGATGGCGGGCGGCGGAGGTTGCGGGACGACCTGGGTGGCGTCGTCGATGCTGCCGTTCTGCTGGGCGATCTGAACGGTCTCGTCCATCTGGTTCGGCGGCTCGTGCGAGCTGCCGACCACTCCGGACAGCGCCGCGGACAGACCGGCCGCGCTGGTGATCGGCGGCGCGTGGTGCCGCGGCGGGTCACCGAGCAGCCGGTCGCTGATGTCGTCGAGCGACCGCGGTACGCCGGCGCGCACCTGACGCGGACTCAACAGCCGGCCGTGCTCGACCGGCGCGGGCTGCAGACCCCAGGCGGGCGCCGGACCGGGCCACCGGCCGGTCAGCGAGGCGTAGAGCAGTTGACCGAGCGAGCGGACGTCCTCCTCCGGCGAGCCGGCGCCGGAGGAGCGCAGCGCGGCCTCGGTGGACACGCCGACGACCTTGATCGCGCCCGCATCGGTGACCACGACGGTCGCCGGGCTGATCGCCCCGTGCGCGTAGCCGGTGCGGTGCAGGTTCTCGAGGGCTTCGGAGACTTCACGGGCCAGCCAGCCGGCCTGCTGGCCGGTGAGCGGCCCGCTCGCGAGCATCCGCTCCAGCGTCCGGCCGCCCGCCCACTCGCGCACGCAGTACGTCACGCCGTCGTGGATGTCACAGTCGAGCACCCGCAGGAAGCGCGGGTCGTTCGCCGCGGCAGCGCGCCGGGCGGCGTCGAAGAGCAGATTGGTCCGCGGGTCGCCGACCGGCAGGACGTCCACGACGACCGCACGGCTGAGCACTTCGTCCACGGCGCGCCAGATCCTCGCACCGTCGATCTCCGCGAGCAGTTCGGCGATCCGGTAGCGCCCGGCCAGGAGGGCACCTGGGCTCACGGTCTGGTTCGACACGGTGTTCTTCGCCCTCCTCGGTGCCCTGGCGGCCTGATCGCAGGCCCCATGTTAGTGCCCCGCTGACCGCGCAGGTGGTGCACTAATGCACAAGCGGACCGGATCAGCGGCGGATCGGCAACTTCGATGTGACCATGGACACCACGTCGTTGACTTCGTGAATACGGAGTACCCGGGCCACACCGGCGTACACCGGGAGCATCACGATGGCCGCGGCGACCAGTTCGAGGACCGCGCCGAGCGGGCCCGGCCAGTCGATCGCCAGACTCAGCACCCAGAGCATCGCGCGTCCGGCGGCGGCGCCGAGCACCGCGGCGATCACCATCGCGAGCAACGGCAGCCCGATCCCCGCACCCGGTACTCGCGGCACCCGGCGGCGCAGCACCGGGCGGGAGATCAGTACGGCGACCAGGTACGCGAGGGAGTACGCGGCGCCGAGCACCACACCGCTGAACCGCAGATGTGCCTGATCGAGCAGTACCCGGACGCCGATCACCGCGGCCGCGATGTTGGTCGCCGCGATCACGCACTGCAGGAAGAACGGTGTCCGCGTGTCCTCGAAGGCGTAGAACGTCCGCAGCTGGAAGTACTGCACGGTGAACGGCACCAGCCCGAGCGCGAGCGTCATCAACGTGTACGCCATCAGCTGCAGGTTGTTCCGGCCCGAGCCGTACCCGGCGATGATCGTCACGATCGGATACGCGAACGCGATCATCGCGGCCGCCGCCGGGACCACGATCGCGAGCGTCTGCCGGATCGACCGGGCGGAGATCTGTGCCACCTCGGCGGTGTCGCCGTCGGCCGCCAGCGCGGACATCTGCGGCAGCGCCGCCGTCGCGAGCGAGACCGTGACGATGCCGTGCGGTACCAGGATGATCAGCATCGCGGTGCTGTACGCGAACAGACCGGCCTTCGCGCCGGGATCCTCCGAGGCGCTACCGGCGATGGCGAGCTGGGTGACGACGACCAGCGTCACCTGGTTCACCGCGACGAAAAGCACTGTCCAGATGCCGAGCCGGGCCGTGTGGCCCAGGCCGGTCCCACGGAGTCCGAACTTCGGGCGGTACCGGTGCCCGCTCGCGCGCAGGTACGGCAGCAGCACCAGCAACTGGACGGCGATCCCGAGCGTGTGCCCGAGGCCGAGCAGCAGTTCCTCGCCGTGGCTGAACGTCGGGGGGTTGTCGCCGACCCGGTAGACCAGCAGGAAGATCACGATCGACGCGCAGGCGACGATGTTGTTCGCGATCGGCGCCCACATCATCGGGCCGAACCGGCGCCGCGCGTTCAGCACCTGGCCGACCAGGACGAACGCGCCGTAGAAGAAGATCTGCGGCAGACACAGCCGGACGAACATCACCATGTTCGCCTTCTCGGTCACCCGCGACGGATCGTGCAGCTCCTTCGGCAGGTACAGCTCGGCGATCGCCGGTGCGAGCAGCACGCAGCCGACGGTGACCACGGCAAGGACGACGAAGCCGAACGTGAGCAGCCGGTTGGTGAAGTCCTGGCCGCCGTCGTCGTGGTTCTTGATCGCGCGCACCAGCTGCGGCACCAGTACGGTGTTGAACACGCCGCCGGCCAGCAGGATGTAGAGGCTGTTCGGGATGGTGTTCGCGGCGGTGAAGATGTCGCCGCGCAGCGCGGTACCGATGGCGGCCGCGAGCAGGGCGATCCGGATGAATCCGAGCAGGCGGGACAGCACCGTCCCGGCTGCCATCACCGCCGCGGAGCGCAGGGTGCGGTCAGCCATCCTTCGAACCGACTCCTTCTTTCAGGGACGGACCCGATGCTTCGGGTACGCCGTTCGCCTCGCGGCGGTCGTGGGCGGGATCAGGGGTGTCGGTCTCCGCGGCACCCTCGGGGTCCGCAGCCGTCCCGGACTCAGCTGCTTCCTCAGCGGCCGCATTGCTTGCGCCGGCCGTCGCGGCGGCGGTGTTGCGGCGCTCGGTGCGGACGCGGCGGTAGATGCGGACGAACGACGTACCGAACAACAAGGCGCAGGCGGCGCCGACCAGGATCCAGCCGACACTTCCGAACTGACTGGCCTGGATCAGCAGCTCCTGGGACTGGCCGACCGGCGTGCCCGCGGCCGTCGTCACCTGGGCCGTCGCGCGGATCAGGCCGTTCTGCTCGGCGCTCGCGGTGATCCGCGGCGTCCACTTCTGCCCGGGCGAGAGGAGGACGGTCTGCGGCGTCCTGATCTTCAGGTCGGACCGGTTGACCGGCGTGACCACGATGCCGACCCGCACCGACCAGTCCGTCTCGTTGGTGATCGTCAGCGGGAACGTGCCGTTGCTCCCGGCCAGGTTGACCTTGATCTCCCGGCGCAGCCCGCGGTCCACGCTCGAGTTGACCAGGTGCACCTTGCCGAGCTGCTGGTTGGCGGAGCCGAGTTCGATCGCGGTGAACTGCCGGGCTTCCTCCGGGAAGTCGGCCCAGGCCGACGAGGTTGACCGCAGCAGCGCCTGCCGCATCACCTCGGGCAGGTCGTTTGCGTCGTCGAGCAGTTCCTGCAGCGTGCTGGTCGCGTGCTCCAGCTCCCGTACGGCGTCGAGCTGGTCGGCGCCGAGGACACCGTTCAGCTTCGGCGCGGCCGGTGCCTGGACGGGCAGCGGCCGCGGGTTGGCGGCGACCACCGAGGCGACGTCGGTGGGCTTGATCCACGGCAGCGAGAGGCTGCCCGCGAGCGCGGCGGTCGCGCGGCCGTCCGCGTCCCAGTCGCGCGGCGGCGCAGCCACCACGGAAGCAGTGCCCTTGCCGGCGGCCGCGATCAGTGCGGTGACGGCGGCGAACCGTTGCCGGACCTGGAGCGGGCTGTCGGCGGTCTCGAGGTCCGGGCCGCCGGTGGTCAGCGAGGGATTCGCGATGACCGCGCGAACCTTGCGATCCGGGCTGCCCGGCGTGAGTACGTCGTACACCGGGGTGCTCGTCAGCACCGGGCGGGTCGCGGCGGACCACGACGAGCCGCTGACCAGGTTCAGGTCCTCCGGGGTCGCGCCGGCGAAGCCTCCCGAGGCGGTGCCCAGGTAGCGGCTGGCGGCCGCCCCGCCGTCGAGCCACAGCCCGTTGGTGAACCCGGGAGCGAGCTCGCCGCCGACCTGTTCGGTCCGCGTCCGCGCCTGCTCGACCAGTTTCTTCAGCGGGCCACCGGCGTCCAGGAGGCCGGCCACGTCCGGGTCGGCGTACGGCAGCAGGACGACCTGGTTGCCGCGGGCGCGGCCGGCGTCGAACTCTCGCAACCACGCGGTGGCGACGGCCTGTCCGGTGCCGGGCGTGGTCTGCCCGTTCGTACCGGCGACCACATAGCCCTTCGAGAGTTGCCGGATCTCCTCCAGCATCGCGGGGTCGGCCAGCCAGGTGACCTGGTGCTTCTCGCCGAGCGCGAGCAGCCGGCCGAGTGATCCCGTCGGGGCCAGGGCCTGGGCGAGCGAATCGTCGGCGAAGTTCTTGCCGCCGAGCTGAGTCGGGCGGTGCCGCAGCGGGATGGCGAGGGCGGTGTTGACCTGGCGGGTGAACGGCTGCTTGCCGATCACCGGCATCAGCGTGCGCGCGCGACCGGCCATGACTCGGTCGCCGTCCTGCGGCCGGCCGCGGAACGCGACACCGACGACGTACACCCCGGTGTCGTCGCCGATCCGCCACTCCTTCCACGGCACGGTCAGCGTGAACGCGACCGTCTGCTTCGGCGCCAGCGGCTCGTCGAAGGGCTGGAAGGTCTGCTCGTCGTTGGTCAGGTTGCTGCAGCTGTCCCGATCGTTCATCGGGATGTTCTGCTCGGCGGAGATCGCGTCCAGCGCCTCCGTACTCGCCAGCCGGGTCCGGTCGATACAGGCCAGCGCCTGCGGAGCGTCGAACGTGACCGCACTCGTGTTCGTCACGCGACCCTTGATCACGACCTGCTGGCCGGGCTTCGGCGCGACCGGCCCGAACGAGTCGATCGTGACCTGAACGGCAGGCTCGTCCGCCGGTGCGGCTGGTGACGGAGCGCTCGTGGTCACTGCCGAAGCAGCAACCACAAGGGCGGCTCCCGCCACCGCAGAGAGCCTCAGTCGCCGTCTGAACACGCCGTCACCGTAACCTAGTTCCCCGTGTCACCCTTTGCCGACCAGTCAGCCTCAGCCGGATCGTTGTCCGCGGTGCAGCAGCGCGCCGTCCAGGCCTTGCTGCGACTCGCTCCGGTCGTCGACGAACTGGGGTCCCGGTTCAGCGCCGCCGGCCACGAGATCGCGCTGGTCGGCGGTCCGGTCCGGGACATTCTCCTCGGCCGGGGGAGCAAGGACCTGGACTTCACCACGTCAGCCCACCCCGACGTGATCGAGCGGCTGGTGTCCGGCTGGGCGGACCACGTGTGGGACATCGGCAAGGCCTTCGGGACGATCGGTTGTCGCAAGGACGACTGGGTGCTGGAAATCACGACGTACAGGTCGGAGACCTACGATCCCACCTCGCGCAAGCCGGAGGTCGCGTACGGCGACTCGCTCGAGGGCGATCTGGCCCGCCGGGACTTCGCGATGAACGCGATGGCGGTCCGGCTGCCGTCGCGGCAGTTCGTCGACCCGTACGGCGGTCTCGAGGACATCGCGCACCAGCGGATCCGGACCCCCGGGACGCCGGAGGACTCGTTCTCCGACGACCCGCTGCGGATGATGCGCGCGGCCCGGTTCGCCGCGCAGCTGAACTTCCGGCCGGACCCGGCGGTGGTGACCGCGATGACCGCGATGGCCGACCGGATCACGATCGTGTCCGCGGAGCGGGTCCGCGACGAACTGGAGAAGCTGATCTGCTCCGACCACCCGCGAATCGGCCTCGACCTGCTGGTGTCGACCGGCCTGGCCGACCACGTTCTGCCCGAGCTGCCCGCCCTGCGCGCAATGAAGGACGAGCACCGTCGGCACAAGGATGTGTACGAACATTCACTCACCGTTCTCGAGCAGGCGATCGACCTCGAACCGCGTCTGTCTGTTCCGACGCCCGATTTCGTGGTCCGGTTCGCGTCGCTGATCCACGACATCGGAAAACCGAAAACCCTGCGCTTCGAGGGTGACCGGAAGGTGACGTTCCATCACCACGACGTGGTCGGCGCAAAGCTCGCCCGGAAGCGGATGAAGGCGCTGCGGTTCAGCAACGAGCAGATCGACCAGGTCAGCAAGCTGATCGAGCTGCACCTGCGCTTCCACGGGTACGGCGAGGGCGAGTGGACGGACTCCGCCGTACGCCGCTACGTCCGCGACGCCGGCGACCAGCTCGAACGTCTGCACATCCTCACCCGCGCCGACTGCACCACCCGCAACCGCCGCAAGGCCGAGGCACTGCGGGCGGCGTACGACGACCTCGAGGACCGCATCGCGCGCCTCCAGGCGCAGGAGGAACTCGACGCCCTCCGCCCCGACCTCGACGGCAACCAGATCATGGAGATCCTCGACATCCCACCGGGCCGCGAGGTCGGCGAGGCCTACAAGTTCCTCATGGACCTCCGCCTCGACCAAGGCCCCCTGGGCGAAGACCGAGCCCGCGAGGAACTCCTCACCTGGTGGTCGAACCGCAGCTGACCCTACCGAGGCATGCCCCACCCGACACGCCGCCCGGGCCCTTGCACACCCGCCGGGGACCGGGGACACCCGGCTGGGATTGTGGACACCCGGCTGGGATTGTGGACACCCGCCGGGGACTGTGCACCCCATCCCGGGACCTTGGACAAGTAATAACCAGTCCACACCCACCACAACCTGTTCAAGCCCCCGTCTTCAGACCCGCACGCCGACCGGCGCGGCCGACCTCATACGAGCGGATATCCGCGCCAGTTGGGGGTTCTCTGCTGGTATAGCGACGAAGAACCCCCAATTCGCGGGGTTATCCGCTCGTATGCCGTGCCGCGGATCAGCCGGCGGTGATCTCGTCAGCGGTGATCTGGTCAGCGGTCGGCGGTGCTCTGGTCGGCGGTGCTGTCGGCCGCCGGTCAGATGGGCTGGGGCGGGGTGGCGGCGTGGGCCTTGGTGAGGGCCTGGACTGAGGTGGGGTGGGGGCTGTACGTCGTGGTGCCGCTGGGCGTGGTGACGGCGGCCACTGGGAGCGCCGGGTCGATGGAGTTGGTGAGGTAGGCGGCGTCGTAGCTGTCGAGTTCAGTCAGCCGGACGGGGGCGGTGGTGTAGTCGGCGAGGCCGCGTTGGAGGAGTTGCCGGCGGATCCCGGCGAGGACAGGTGCGGCGGGGAAGACGATCTCGGTGCCGCGGGCAAAGCAGATGTTCCAGATGGAGGCTTCGGAGATCTCGCCGGCCGCGGCGTGGAAGACGGCGTCGTCATAGCCAGACCGTTGGGCCTGCCGCGCGTAGTAGACGAGGTCGAAGCTGCCGGTGTGCTTCAGGTGCGGGACGGTGCGCTGATGCTCGACCGCGAGCAGGCGGACCGGCCGGCTGCCTGGCTCGACAGGCGGACCGACGCGGGTCAGCAGGTGGATTCCGTCGGTGGCGAACACGTTGACGCGAATCGACACGTCACCCGTCTCGGCCTGATCGAGCGCCGTGCGGAGCTCCCCACGGACCCGGTCCGCGGGCAATGCCGCACCGAACACCTCCCGCGTACTGCAGTCCAACCGCTCGAAATGCAGGTCCAACCCGTCGACCATCCCGCCCCGCACCTGCATCGACGTGAAATGCCCGTACGCGGTTGCCCGCAGCAACATCGCGTCGACCGCCGGTACACGCTCACCGTCCAGCAACACGAACTCATCCACAGCACCCGAGAGTAAGCGCTCCACCCCGCAACCCCCACACCACACTCACCCGCGCACCCCAGGCCCGCGCACCCCAGGCCCGCGCACCCCACGTACGCACCCCACAACACCTTCATCACCGACAACAACTTCCGGCGCACGCACCCCACGCACCGGGTCCCCACCCACACCCGCGCGGCCTTGTCGAGTGACGCTCAGCCGGGGCGTCAGACCGTGGGGTCTGGGGTCGCGTGGGGCCCGGGGTGCGTGACCGCGCCTGACGCACAACGTCCGCTCGTAGGTCGTCGCGTGCCCGAAGTGAGCTGCCGATTCCCGGGGTTGCGACACCTTTCGGAGGGTTCGGACAGGAAATAACCGGTCCCCACGCACCGGAACCTGTTCACACCCCCGACAGGTGGCCACAGGACGGCGGGGTCCGGTCAGCCGTCGGTCGGCCGAAATCGCGAGCGGTTCCGGCCGCCGCGCTCAGACGTTGCGCTCGGACGTTGCGCTCGGACGTTGCGCTCAGACGTTGCGCTCGGACATTGCGCTCAGACGTTGCGGTCGGCCGCCGCGGTCGGAGTTGCGGTCGGACGTTGCGGTCGTGGGTCGGCGTGCGTCGTCCGGCGAGCGGACGTCGCCTTCGGGTTTAGTCTCGCGGTGTGGACGTGTGGAGCATCATCGGGTGGGGCGGATCTGCGCTGGTCGTGTTGTCGTTGCTGCAGACGCGGATCCTGCGGTTGCGGGTCCTGAACCTGGTCGGCTGCGTGATCCTGGTCGCGTTCAACGCTGTGATCGGGGTCTGGCCGATGGTCGGGATGAACGCCGTACTCGCGGTCATCAACGTGGTGCATCTGTGGCGACTGCTCCGGCATCGGCACGACGAGAAGGAATACCAAGTGCTTCAGGTGGACCAGTCGGACGAGTACCTCGAGTACATCCTGCAGCGGCACCAGGACGAGATCACTCGGTTCAACCCCGGGTTCACGGCGGGCACCAGCCAGTACGCGTTCCTGGTGCAGCACGGTGATCGCACTGTCGGCGTGGTCCTCGCCCACGACGCCGGCGACGGGCAGGCGCAGATCGACCTCGACTACGCGGTTCCGAAGTACCGCGACTTCACACCGGGCGAGTTCGTTTACCGGCGCAGCGACGTCTTCACCGATCGCGGGTTCCGCCAGGTGCTCGCGTCACCGCGGATGCGCGACTCCACGCCGTACCTGAAGAATCTCGGGTTTCGCCGCGAGGGCGACGATCTGGTGCTGCACCTCTGAGTGTCCTGAGTCGCACTTGACCGCCGAAGTCTCTCGCCGCACTTCCGGCTCAGGACACTAAAGGTCCTTGGCGTAGCACAGCGAGACGGCCTCGTTCTCGAACGGCGGGTACGGCGGCGTCGGGTGGAAACCGTGGTGCGTGTAGAGCGCGATCGCCTCGACCTGCTTGGTACCGGTCTCCAGGCGGAGGCGAGTCAATCCACGCTCGCGGGCCTGCGTTTCGACCGCCTCGAGCAGGATGCGCGACAGGCCCCAGCCGCGCGCGGAGGGTACGACGTACATCCGCTTGATCTCACCGAGACCGGGTCCGACAGGTTGCAGTCCGACGCAGCCGACCGCCGTACTGTCCAGCGTCAGGACGGTGAACGCGATGTCGGGATGCAGCGCGACGAGCGGCTGGTCTGCGCCGTACATCGCCGCCAGTTCGGTCTGTTGCGCGGTGGTCAGGGCCAGTACGTCGGCGTCGGTCGGCGGCGCCGGCCGCAGCTCCACTCCTTCGATCACCATCCGATCCCCCTTCAGACACCCCTGCGGTCACCCATGTCGTGGACGCTAGCAACACGGCATGACGGTGCTGTTTCAGATTCCTCTCCGTGGTCTGATGTGCGAGTGAGAACGTTGGAACAGATCGCCACCGGGGTACGACGTGGCGCGTTGGACCCGGTGCAACTGGTCGAGGAAGCGTTGGAGCAGGCCGCGGCCACGGCGGACCTGAATGCGATCGTGTACCTCGACGCCGACGGCGCGCGGGCAGCAGCCGCCGCGCACGACCGGACCGGGGCGCTGGCCGGCGTCCCGGTGCTGGTGAAGGAGATCGTCGAGGTCGAGGGCCTGCCGTACCGCTGTGGGTCCGCATCGCTCGACGAGCCCGGTCAACAGGATGCCGACGTCGTACGCCGATTGCGCGCGGCCGGGGCGATCATCATCGGGCTGAGTCACACGCACGAATTCGCGTACGGCTGCACCGGTACGTCGAACCGCGTCGGACCGTGCCGCAACCCGCACGACCCGTCGCGGATGACCGGCGGATCCAGTTCGGGGTCGGCGGCCGCGGTGGCGGCCGGCGTGGTGCCGTTGGCGATCGGTACCGACACCGCGGGCTCGGTGCGGATCCCGGCCGCGCTGTGCGGGATCGTCGGGTTCAAACCGTCGTACGGCACGCTGCCGACCGACCGTGTTTTCCCGCTGTCGCAGAGCCTCGACCATGTCGGCGTCCTCACGCGCACCGCGGCCGACGCGGCGTACGCACTCAACGCCCTCGCCGGCACCACAGCTGCACAAGCCGTCGCACCGTCGGCAGCGGCACCGCGTCTCGGCGTCGTCACGAACCCGGAGTACCTCAACCTCACGCCCGAGGTCAGCAGTGCTTGGTCAGCTGCGATGAAGCGCTTCAACCCCGTGGAGGTACAGCTCCCGGACTGGTCGCACAGCTTCACCACCGCGGCCCACCTGCAGGGCCCCGAAGCGGTGGCCAACCACCGAGGCCGTGCCCACGATCGCTACCAACCCGACGTCCAGCAGCGTCTGCGGGAAGCAGCCCAGGTGCAGCCGGCCGACTACGAACGGGCCAAGGAAGAGGCCACCCGCATCACTGCCGAACTGGATGCGGTCTTCCAGCACGTCGACGCCGTACTCACGCCGACCGTCCTCACCACGGCGCCGCCGATCGACGCGGCGGACACGGCGGGCGGCGGGCTGGAGGTTCGCCGGCAACTGCTGACCGCCACCCGCCTCGCGAATCTCACCCGGCACGCGGCCGTCAGCCTGCCGATCCCGGCTGACGGCCTTCCGGTCGGACTTCAGGTCATTGCTGCAAGCAACGAGCGGGCCGCCGCGGTCGCGTGCTGGATCGAGGCCCAGCGATAGCCCTCGCAGGCGCTCAGCGGTAGCCCGCAGGCACTCAACGGTCGCCCCAACAGGCGCTCGGCGGTAGATCCGCAGGTCCGCCAGGCTCCACCAGTTGCCGGCGCTGCCGGTCTGCGTCACCCGCACGTACCGCGCCCGCGTCGGCCGCACCTCGACGGTCGTCAGCTGGCCACGCGACGAGCCCTGGGCAACGGTCTTCCATCCGGCGCCATCGTTGCTAACAGCAACCGAGTATCCACGCGCGCCATCACCAAGGTTCGCACCGCTGTCCAACGCCACCTGCCGGACGACCTGCGATCGACCGAGGTCGACGGAAACCCACTGGCCCGGAGCCTGTGCTTCCTTGCTCTGCCACACGGTCGACCCGTCCGCGTCGATCAGCAGACCCGCATCGGCACCGGTGACACTCGCCGAAGCGCTCTGCGGCGTCAGCTCCTGCGGCGTATCAGTCGCCGTACGACCCCAGGTGAAGGTCGCGATCGACCCACCCGGCAGCTCGTACTCGAAGGACTTGCCGCCGAGCGCGACCGCAAACGTCCGCGGTTCGTCGTTCTCGTTGTGCACCAGCAGGGCGGTACTCCGGTCCGGGTTGCGGAAGGCAACGGACATCAGCTGCCCGTTCCATCCGGTCGTGCCGTACGACGTACTCCCGATCCGTACCGCGCCCGGCTGCACGAATTTCGACAGGTGGCCGATCGTGAAGTACTCCGCGTCGCGCGACACCGAACCGTCCGGCTGCAGCGTCACCAGACCGGTGCAGGTGTCGCAGCCACCGAGGTGCGGTCCGCCGGTCGAGTCGAGGGCGATGTTCCAGTTGACGATCGACTTCGCCCAGTTGCGGGTCGTACCGGTCATCAGCGTGCGCGCGTGCCAGGTGAGCGTGCCGCGGAAGATCTGCGGCGGGGTGTCGTCCGGCCCGTGCGAACCGGAGCACTCGGTGAACCAGATCCCCTTCGCCGGGAATGCCTTGTGCAGGGCGGTCTGCTGCGACGGCTCACCGGAGTAGCAGTGGTACGCCGTTCCCGCGATCCACCGGGACGCCGACGATCGCAGCAGTTGGTACGGGTAGTCGGTCTCCGGGTCCGCACCGGGCGGCGTGGACTCGATGTCGCCGGGATGTGTCGTCCAGTTGTGGTCGTAGCCGAGGATCTTCGTGCGTGGGCTGGCCTTCTGCAGCAGCGGCCCGAGGGCGTTGATCACGGCGACCGCCTGACGCACTGGCAGGTCGGTGCCCGGGTACGCGCTCGGCTTGCGGTTCTGCGGCTCGTTCTGGATCGAGAGGTAGTCGATCGGTACGCCGGCCCGCGTGTACGCCTGCACGAACTTCACCAGATAGCGCGCGTAGGCGTCGTACACCTTCGGGTCGTCCTTGAGTCGGCCGCCGACGAGCGAGTCACCGGTCTTCATCCACGCCGGTGGGCTCCACGGCGTCGCCATCACCTTGAGCGCCGGGTTGAGTTGCTTGGCGCGGCGCAGCAGCGGGAGCACCTGCTGCTCGTCGTGCGCGATGCTGAAGTTCCGCAACGGAAAGTCGGTTTGCCCGGCTGGTACGTCGTCGTAGGTGTAGTGCGAGGTCGCAGCCGTGAAGTCGGACGATCCGACCGGCTGGCGCAGAAAGCTGACGCCGATGCCCTGCTGCGGGTGGAACAGCGAGCGCATCGTCTGCTCGCGCTCACTCGGGTCGAGGCGGTAGAGCACGGCGGCGGACGAGTCGGTGATCGAGGCGCCGAAACCGTCGACCGTTTGGTACGTCGTGCG
Source organism: Kribbella sp. NPDC048915 (assembly GCF_040649595.1). Lineage (NCBI taxonomy): Bacteria > Bacillati > Actinomycetota > Actinomycetes > Propionibacteriales > Kribbellaceae > Kribbella > Kribbella sp. NPDC048915. Next base: position 79,404 of record NZ_JBEZFT010000017.1, read on the forward strand.
CGGGTCGACGGTGATCGTGGTGCGGTCGCTCGCGCCGTCGCGGAACGAGACCGGCGAGCGCTGGTGCAGCAGCTCAGCCCGGTCGGGGGTGGTGACCCAGACCTGGACCTGGGTGGTTGGGCGATGGGCCTGGGCGGACCCGGTGAGGGACGTCGCGGCGAGAGCCAGGGCGACGCCGAGGGCAGGTGTTCTCATCGCACTCCTCGGGATGAAACAAACAGCCTCAGGGAACGCTCGCTACCAAGGGCTGTCAAGGTCTGGGAGCGTGCGGCTAGAGTGCTGAGCGTGAAACAAGGGGATGTAACAAGTGCCGCGAACTAGAGCGACCGTGCGCGACGTCGCCGCCGCGACCGGGGTGTCGATCGCGACAGTGTCCCGAGTGCTCAACCAGTCGGGCCGGGTCGCAGCGGAGACCCGGCAGCTCGTCGAGCAGGCGATCGAGGACCTGGGCCTGCGCGCGCCCGCACCCCGCGGCGGTACGGCGAAACCGGTCGACGGCGCTGTCTACGTGCGCTGCCCGTACGTGCTCACCGACTACTTCGGGCTGATCGTGTCGTCGATCGCCGAGGCGCTGGAGCGGCACGGCCGCCACGTCGTCCTCAACGCCGGCGAGGCCGCGCAGCACGACCGCATACTCGGTCAGCTGCCCGCGCAGAGCTCGCTCGGCGGCGCGATCCTGATCCTTCCGCCGGAGCCGAGTGACGAGCTCGTGCGGTTGAGTTCGCGGCGCTTCCCGTTCGTCGTCGTTGATCCGCGGACGACGCTGCCGCGCGACATCCCGTCCGTCTCCGCGGCGCATCATTCCGGCGCGCGGCAGCTCACGTCGTACCTGACCGGACTCGGCCACACGCGGATCGGGGTGATCGCCGGTCCGCGCGAATGGCTGGCCGCGGACGCGCGGTTGAGCGGTCACTCGGCGGCGCTCGCGGACGTCGGAATCCTGCCCGACCCGTCGCTCGTCCGTCACGAACAACCAACCACGCAGCACGGTTACCGTGCCGCCGGCGAACTGCTCGACCTCGCCGATCGCCCGACCGCCTTCGTAGCGTTCAACGACAAGGCCGCGATCGGCGCGCTGCAAGCCGCTGCCGAGCGCGGGCTGGACGTTCCGCGGGACATCTCAATCGCGGGCTTCGACGACCTCGACCTGGCCCGAGCGACCAGTCCGCAGCTCACGACCGTGCGGCAGCCGCTACAGGAGATGGGGAGGATGGCCGTCAGCCTGCTGGTCCGGTTGCTCGACCGCCACGCCCTCGAAGCGCTGCACGTGGAACTGGCGACGGAGCTCATCGTACGGGGGAGCACCGGTCCGAAGTTGTGAGATAGCCGATGCGCGAAACGGCTCGGTTGTGGCAGGTTTTAGACATGAACCTTCGGATCGGCATCGCCGGGATCGCCATCGAGTCCAGCACGTTCTCACCCCACCGGGCCGGCCTGGACGACTTCGACGTACGACGAGGGGACCGCATCCTGGAGCGGTACGACTTCCTCGGCAAGGACTGGGCGCAGGGCATCGACTGGGTGCCGCTGCTGCACGCGCGGTCGCTGCCCGGCGGCGCGGTGCTGCCGGAGGTGTACGACGAACTGTCGGCCGAGATCATCACCCGCGTCGAAGGTGCGGGCGAGCTGGACGGGTTCTTCTTCGACATCCACGGCGCGATGAGTGTGGTCGGGCGGCAGGACGCCGAGGCCGACCTGGCCACCCGGATCCGTGCGGTGCTCGGCCCGGACGTGCTCGTCTCGGCGTCGATGGACCTGCACGGCAACGTGTCCCGCGAGCTCGGTACCGCGGTCGATCTGATCACCTGCTACCGGATGGCGCCGCACGAGGACGCGATGGAGAGCCGCGAGCGCGCGCTCCGGAACCTCGTCGAGCGGGTGCGGTCCGGCCAGGGCAAGCCGGCCAAGGCGTGGGTCCAGGTGCCGGTGCTGCTGCCCGGTGAGAAGACGTCGACGCGGCTCGAGCCGGCCAAGTCGATCTACCGGCGCGTGGGCGAGATCGCCGACGAACCCGGCGTACTCGACGCTGCCGTCTGGGTCGGGTACGCGTGGGCCGACGAGCCGCGGTGCCGGGCCGCCGTGGTGGTCACCGGTGACGACACCGACCTGATCACCGCGCGGGCGGAGGAGTTGGCGCAGGCGTACTGGGACGCGCGGGACGGGTTCGAGTTCGTCGCTCCGACCGGCACGCTGGCCGAATGCGTCGAGGCGGGGCTCGCGTCGAGCGCGCGTCCGTTCCTGATCAGCGACTCCGGTGACAACCCGACCGCGGGCGGCGCCGGGGACACGTCCTGGACGCTCGGGCAACTGCTCGCCGTCGAGGAACTGACCGCGGGCAAGGCGACCGCAATCCACGCCAGCATCCACGACGCCGAGGCGGTCGCCGCCTGTGTCGCAGCGGGCGTCGGCAACCAGGTCGAGGTACACGCCGGCGGCAAGGTCGACTCCGGTCCGGCCGGTCCGGTCGCGCTCTCCGGCACCGTGTTCTCGATCGCCGAGGATCCGGTCGGCGGCACGACCGCGGTCGTGCAGGTCGGCGGACTGCACTCGATCCTGACGAGTCGCCGCAAGCCGTACCACCACCTCGCCGACTTCACGTTGCTCGGCCTCGACCCGGCGGCCACCGATCTGGTCATCGTCAAGATCGGCTACCTGGAACCCGAGCTCTACACCCTCGCCGCCGACTGGCTCCTCGCCCTCACCCCCGGCGGCGTGGACCAGGACCTCCTCCGCCTCGGCCACCACGGAGTCCTCCGCCCCCTCTATCCCTTCGACCCCGACATGCCCGACCCGGAGCTCAAGCCCGAGCTCCTACCCTGATTCCGCGCTCCCGCCACCCGGCAACTGCAGGCGATGCAGCTCGGCGACAGGCATCGGCGAGTTGATGTCGACGAGCTCACGCACGAATGCAGCCTGGTCCTTCGCAGGCAGAAACCACACCCAGGGAAGGGCCGGAGTCAGCGCGTCGAGCGCGTGGTTCGGGCGCATTGCCGGGTCGCCCACACGCAGATGTTAGGTCAGGCGGACGCAAACGCCCGGGAGGCCGGGCGGCTCAGAGCTTGCGGAGGAGGTCTAGGGCGTCCAGGGCGTGGGTGACCAGGTGGTCGAGGGGATAGGGGCGGTGTTTGTCGGGGAGGGCGGACCACTCGATGGCCAGATCCTCGGTGTAGGAGAGCCAGGCGTGCACGCGGAGGTAGTCCGGGGAGGTGGGTTCGTCGGCGAGCTCGGGGTTGCCGAGGTAGGTGAGAACGCGGGCGGTCAGGCCGGCGCGGGTCTTGTCGTAGACCTCGACGGCGTAATCGTCCCCGCCGGCGGCGCCGCGGACGAACGAGATGTACGCCGTCCGGCGGCGCGCGATGAACGCCACGAACTGGGTGACCATCTCGCGCAGTTGCGCCTCGGGAGGTAGTGAGTCGGCCGGCTTGGTGACCCGGAGCAGCCGGCGACCGGCCGCGGAGATGACGGCGACGTAGTAGTCGCGCTTGCTCGGGAAGTAGTGGAACAGCAGCCCGCGGGAGATCCCGGCCTCGGCGGCGATCGCGTCGATCGACAACTCATGGATCGGTTTGTCCCGGAGCATCATCAAGCCGATCTTGACCAATTGCTTCTTGCGGTCGTCCGCTGACAGCCGGTGATCCATGGTATTGAGCATTGCTTAGCCTCCCGCTACGGTCAAGGCGAGGGAGAGGAGTCTTGATGGGGTTCGAACCTTCGGCCCGGGCTCGCGAGCTGATCACCCGCGTGGAAGCCTTCCTGCGCGACGAGATCGAGCCGGTCGAGGCAGAGCTGCACACGGCGATCCGCTCCGCCGACGACCCATGGCAGCCGCAGCCGCTGATCGCGGAACTGCAGACCAAGGCGCGTGCCGCCGGTCTGTGGAACCTCTTCCTGCCGCCCGCCGAGCCCGGCAGCGAGCAGTACGGCGAGGGCCTGAGCAACCTGGACTACGCTCCGATCGCGGAGCTGACCGGTCGCTCGTTCATTGCGCCGTACGTCTTCAACTGCAACGCACCCGACACCGGGAACATGGAGGTGCTGCTCCGCTACGGCACCGACGAGCAGCGGAAGCAGTGGCTGGAACCGTTGCTGGACGGCACGATCCGGTCCGCGTTCTGCATGACCGAGCCGGACGTCGCGTCCTCGGACGCGACCAACATGCAGGCCACCGCGATTCTGGACGGCGACGAGGTGGTGCTGAACGGGCGCAAGTGGTGGAGCACCGGCGTCGGCCATCCGGACTGCGAGCTGCTGATCTTCATGGGGCTCACCGACCCGGACGCGCACCGGTACGAACGGCACACGATGGTCCTCGTCCCGCGGGACACCCCGGGCGTGAAGGTCGAGCGGCTGCTGCCGGCGATGAACAGGTACGACGAGCCGCACGGGCACGGCGAGGTGTCGTTCGCCGAGGTCCGCGTACCGGCCGCGAACATCCTGGCCGGACCGGGCAAGGCGTTCGGGATCGCGCAGGGCCGCCTCGGACCGGGCCGCGTGCACCACTGCATGCGACTGGTCGGGCTGGCCGAGAAGGCGCTCGAGCTCGCACTGCGCCGCGGCACCAGCCGGACCGCGTTCGGCAAGCCGCTCGTCAATCTCGGCGGCAACCGCGAGCGGATCGCCGACGCAAGGATCGCGATCAACCAGGCGCGGTTACTCGTGCTGCAGACGGCGTACCTGCTGGACACTCAAGGGCTCGCCGGTGCGCTGAGCGAGGTGAGCCAGATCAAGGTCGCGGTCCCACGGATGGCGCAGGATGTTGTCGACATGGCGATTCAGCTGCACGGCGGCGGTGGATTGTCCGAGGACTTCCCGCTCGCGGCGGCGTGGACGAGCGCTCGCGTGTTGCGCCTGGCCGACGGCCCGGACGAGGTGCATCGTGGGGTGATCGCGAGGATCGAGCTCGCGTCGTATCTCTCGGCAGCCCAGGAGGCGAAGTGAGGGTCCTCGTCACCGGGGCCGCGAGTGGTCTCGGCGCGGCGCTGGTCGCCCGGTACGTCGCTGCGGGGCATCAGGTGCTCGCCACCGACGTGTCCACAGATTTGTCCACCGGCGCCCCCGGCGGTACGGCGTACCTCAAGCTCGACGTACGTAGTCCGGAGGACTGGGACGCGGCGGTGGCGTGGTGCGAGGAGCACTGGGGTGGTTTGGACCTCCTGGTGAACAACGCGGGGATCGCGACCGGCGGACGGATCGACGTCGAGACGCTGGACGAATGGGATCGGGTCGTCGACATCAACCTGATGGGTGTCGTGCGGGGCTGTCGCGCGTTCGTGCCGCTGTTCAAACGGCAGCGCTCCGGGCAGATCGTCAACACCGCGTCGGCGGCCGGTCTGGTGCATCCCCCGATGATGAGCTCGTACAACACGGTCAAGGCCGGTGTCGTCGCGCTGTCCGAGACGCTCTCGCACGAGCTGCACCCGTACGGCGTGAGCGTGTCGGTGGTTTGTCCGTCGTTCTTCCGGACCAATCTCGCGGACTCGATCCGCGGCGCGGACAGTGCGATGGGTGCGACCGCGCGGCAGCTGATCGAGAAGTCGCCGCGGTCCGCGGACGACATCGCGGCGGTGGTGATCGACGGCGTCCGGAAGCGCCGGTTCCTGATCGTTCCGGACCGGCCGGCGCGGCTCGCCTGGCTGAGTAAACGGTTCGCCCGCCCGCTGTACGACCGGCAGATGCGCCGGATCGCTGCGCGCGCCCACCAACGCGCGGGCGAGGCACGGACGCCGGACGCCGGATGACAGCACGCACGATGGCCGTACGCACGATGACCGGACGCGCGATGGTCGGCGAGCGATGACCGAGGTCCCGCAGGGTGCTCGGCGGGTCCGGGACGAGGACGCGTTCGACGTTGCCGCCGTCGACGCCTGGCTGCGGCAGCAGACCGACGTACCGGCGGGGCTGCCGGAGGTGAAGCAGTTCTCCGGCGGTGCCTCGAATCTCACCTATTTACTGCGGTATCCGGGCCACGACCTGATCCTGCGCCGGCCGCCCGCGGGCACCAAGGCGAAGAGTGCGCATGACATGGGCCGCGAGTTCCGGATCCAGCAGAGCCTGAAGCCGGTCTTCCGGTACGTCCCGGAGATGGTTGCTCACTGCAACGACAAGGACGTGATCGGGTCCGAGTTCTACGTGATGGAGCGGGTCGTCGGGACCATCCCCGGGCATCACCACCTGGGCGTGGACCTGACCGCCGAGCAGACCCGGCAGCTCGGCTTCACGTTGATCGACGCGCTCACCGAGTTGCACGCCGTCGATCCGGTCGCCGCCGGGCTCGGCGATCTCGGCCGCGGCGCGGGTTACGTCGAACGTCAGGTCAACGGCTGGTCCGAGCGGTACCGCAAGGCCAAGACCTGGAACGTGCCGAGCTACGAGCGGGTGATGGCGTGGCTGGCCGCACATCAACCGGCAGATGTCGGTACGTGCGTTGTCCACAACGACTTCCGGCTCGACAACGTCGTCCTCGCGCCCGACGATCCGCTGCGCGTGGTCGGCGTACTGGACTGGGAGCTGGCGACGCTCGGCGATCCGTTGATGGATCTCGGCAGCGCGCTGGCGTACTGGGTGCAGGCCGACGACGACTGGGCGTTCCGTCGGTTCCGGCTGCAACCGTCCGACCTACCGGGTATGCCGACGCGCGCCGAGATCGTCGACTACTACGCGAAGCAGTCGGGGCGGGCTGTGGACAACTGGGCGTTCTACGAGGTTTTCGGGTTGTTCCGGCTGGCCGTGATCGCGCAGCAGATCTACTACCGCTACCACCACAAGCAGACCCGCAACCCGCGGTTCAAGAACTTCTGGTTGCCGGTCAATCTGCTCGAGCGGCGCTGCCGCAGGATCATCCGGCAGGCGTGAGTGCCCACCCTCTATCTGATCCGGCATGCGCAGGCGTCCTTCGGCGCGCGCGACTACGACCGGTTGTCGGCGCTGGGCGAGCGGCAGGCCACGCGGCTCAAGGAAACGTTCGCCGAGGTGAAGCCGGCGTTGGTGGTGTCCGGATCGATGCGGCGGCACCAGCAGACCGCCGCGCTCGCGGGCTTCCCGCCCGAGGTGGATCGTGGCTTCGACGAGTTCGATCACCAGGAGGTGATCGTCAGGTACAAACCGGCGTACCGGCGGCACGCGGTGATGGTGGCCGATCTGACGCGGACCGGTCATCCGAAGCGCGCCTTCCAGGAGATGTTCACCGCGGCGACCCAGCGCTGGATCGACGGCGGCGACGGCTACACCGAGACGTTCCACGCGTTCTGCGAGCGGTCCGAGGAGGCGGTACGGCGTACCGCCGATCGACTCGGCAAGGGTGAGGCGGCGCTCGTCTTCACCTCCGGCGGGCCGATCGCGGCCGTGGTCAGCCGGCTGCTTACGGGTGGCGACGACCTGTGGGCGAAGCTGAACCCGGTGACGATCAATACCGCGATCACCAAGGTCGTGTCCGGGCGCAGCGGGCTGACTGTGGTGAGCTACAACGAGCATGTCCACCTCGGTGCGGACCTGCTCACCTACAGATAGGGACACTTCCGATGCGACGGAACATCCTGATCACCGGCGCCAGCTCCGGCCTCGGTGCGGAGATGGCACGGCAATTCGCGGCGAAGGGGCACGATCTCGCGCTGACGGCCCGGCGAACCGACCGGCTGGAGGCGTTGCGGACCGAACTGATCGAGCGCTATCCACAGCTCCGGGTGGTTGTCCACAGGCTGGATGTGACGGATCACGAGCAGGTGTTCACGGTGTTCCGGGCGATCGACGCCGAGCTTCCGCTCGATCGGATCGTGGTGAACGCCGGTCTCGGCAAGGGCGCACCGCTCGGCACCGGACGCTTCGACGCGAACCGCGAGACCGCGCTGACGAACTTCGTCGGCGCGCTCGCGCAGGCCGAGGCCGCGCTCGAACTCTTCCGGGCCCGCAACGCCGGACATCTCGTGTTCATCTCCTCGATCTCCGGGCTGCGCGGCCTGCCGAAGACCGTGACGACGTACGCCGCGACAAAGGCCGGGCTGGCGTCACTCGCCGAAGGGGTGCGGATGGAACTGCTCCGGACGCCGATCAAGGTCAGCACGATCTACCCCGGCTACATCCGTTCGGAAATGAACGAGCGGGTCGCGAACACGCCGTTCATGGTCGACACCGAGACCGGTGTCCGGGCGATGGTGGCCGCGATCGAGGCCGAGAAGGCGAAGGCGTACGTACCGTCGTGGCCGTGGGTGCCGTTGGGTCAGGTGATGCGGTTCGCGCCGCTCGCCGTCCTGAGGCGGCTGATCTGATGCGCTGGGGTCTGACCGTCCCGCTGACCGGCGTACCGCTGCGGGAGCATCGGGCGCTGATCGCGGAGCTGTCCGCGCTCGGGTACACCGATCTGTGGTCGGCGGAGGTGGCCGGCGCCGACGCATTCACTCCGCTCGTGCTCGCGTCCGAGTGGGATGCGTCGTTGCGGCTGGGGACAGCCGTCGTACCCGTGCACACGCGCGGGCCCGCGGCGCTGGCGATGAGCGCGGCGACGCTGGCCGATCTCGCACCGGGACGGTTCGTGCTCGGGATCGGGGCCTCGTCGGAAACCATCGTGACCGGGTGGAACGGGATTCCGTACGATCCGCCGCTGGCGCGGACGCGGGATGTGCTGCGGTTCCTGCGGCAGGCGTTCGCGGGCGAGCGTGTCGACGGCGAGTTCGCCAGCTTCACGATCCGGCGGTTCCGATTGGAGAAGGCGCCCGACGTACCGCCCGCGATCATGCTCGCCGCGTTGCGCCCGCAGATGCTCCGGCTGGCCGCGCGCGAGGCCGACGGCGCGATCACGAACTGGCTGTCCGCGGACGACGTCCGCCGGGTGCGCGCCGAACTCGGCCCGGACAAGGAACTCGCCGCACGGATCTTCGTCTGCGTCACCGAGGACGCCGAGATGGCGCGCAACATCGGCCGTTTCCTGATCGCGACGTACCTGACCGTGCCCGGGTACGCCGCCTTCCACGACTGGCTCGGCCGCGGCGACATCATGAAGCCGATGCGCGACGCCTGGGCCGCGGGCGACCGCAACGCCGCGATGGCCGCGATCCCGGTCGAGCTGGTCGACGACCTGGTCGTCCACGGCACACCCGAGGAGTGCCGCACCCGCATCAATCGCTATGTCGACAACGGCCTGGACACCCCGATCATCGCCACCCTCCCCACCGGCACCAACCTCCTCGACACCGCCCGGTCCCTCGCCCGTACCTGAGGACGTAACTCTGCGAGGAGAGTTGCTCAGCGATGTCAGGCCGGCTGGTGCGCCCGATCCGTGCGTGGGTCCGTGCCCGGGTGACCGAGGGTGCGTGCCCGGTGGCCGAGTCGGCGCCCGCGCTGGACGGCCGCGCTTGTCCCCGCGCGGTGGGTTCACCCACGGTGTTGTGGGTTCCTGACCCGTGTGAACGGTGCGGAACCCACAACACGGTGGGTGAACCCACCGCGCGGCGGAAACCCGGAAACCCGGAAGCCCAACGACCACACCGCACCACCACGCCACTGGGCTCGGGAGCGTGGCTGGGGGATGAGGCTGTTGCGATGAGTGGCCGTGGTGATGAGGCCGTGGTGAGTTCGACGGGTGTAGCCGTGGAACTGTGGAGGGTTTTCGTCGTATGGCGGGGCAGAATCCTCCACTGTCGTGCGGAAAATCCTCCTAGCAGCGCTGTTGGCGCGCGCTACAACGTAAGACGGGCGTCTCAGATGATGGGATGCGAGCGGGGCGAACTTGACCCGGTCGCCAGTTGTCGGCGAATAATGCCTACATGCGATCGATTCTCCTCGTACTTGTGCGGCGCGCCGACTGACGCGACCCCGAGTCGAGCGCGCCCCTTCAGCCAACCCGGCGGAAGGGGTTTTTTGTTGCCAATGCGACTATCTGCGACCCAGTAGTGCGGCGGAAACGGCCACAGGCGAGGATGGATCGGTCGCGAAAAGCGAACATCGTGACTGACTGAGGGAAGGCACTCATGAGTGAGCAGCTGACCGGGGCACAGGCTCTGATCCGCGCACTGGAACATGCCGGAGTGGACACCGTCTTCGGCATCCCGGGTGGCGCGATCCTCCCGGCGTACGACCCGATGCTCGACTCGACCCAGATCCGCCACATCCTGGTACGTCACGAGCAGGGCGCCGGCCACGCCGCCCAGGGGTACGCGGCGGCGTCGGGCAAGGTCGGTGTCTGTATGGCCACCTCCGGCCCGGGCGCCACGAACCTGGTGACTCCGATCGCGGACGCCTACATGGACTCGGTGCCGATGGTCGCGATCACCGGCCAGGTCGCCAGCGCCGCGATCGGGACCGACGCCTTCCAGGAGGCCGACATCCGCGGCATCACGATGCCGATCACCAAGCACAACTTCCTGGTCAACGACCCGAACGAGATCGCCACCACGATCGCCGAGGCCTTCCACATCGCGTCGACCGGCCGGCCCGGTCCGGTGCTGGTCGACGTGACCAAGGACGCGATGCAGACCAAGGGCGTCGACTTCCAGTGGCCGACCGAGCTGTCGCTGCCCGGGTACCGGCCGGTGACCCGCCCGCACCCGAAGCAGGTGCGTGAGGCGGCCCGTCTGATCGCCGCGGCCGAGAAGCCGGTGCTGTACGTCGGCGGCGGCGTGATCCGCGCCCAGGCCAGCGCCGAACTGAAGGAACTCGCCGAGCTGCTCGGCATCCCGGTCGTCACCACGCTGATGGCCCGCGGCGCGCTGCCGGACACCCACGAGCTGCACTTCGGGATGCCCGGCATGCACGGCTCGGTGTCCGCGGTCGGTGCGCTGCAGCGGTCCGACCTGCTGATCGCGCTCGGTGCCCGCTTCGACGACCGGGTGACCGGCCGGCTCGATTCGTTCGCGCCTGAGGCGAAGGTTATCCACGCCGACATCGACCCGGCCGAGATCGGCAAGAACCGCGCCGCGGACGTCCCGATCGTGGGCGACTGCAAGGAGGTCATCACCGACCTCATCGCGGCCCTTCGGACCGAGATCACCAACTCCGGGCGCACCCCGTCGTACGACACCTGGCGCAACCAGCTGGAGGCGGTTCGTTCGCGGTACCCGCTGGGCTACGACGAGCCGGAGGACGGCTCGCTGTCGCCGCAGTACGTGATCGAGCGGATCGGCAAGATCGCCGGCCCGGACACCGTGTACACCGCGGGGGTCGGGCAGCACCAGATGTGGTCGGCGCACTTCCTGCCGTTCGAGAAGCCGGGCCACTGGCTGAACTCCGGCGGCCTCGGCACCATGGGGTACGCCGTCCCCGCCGCGATGGGCGCCAAGGTCGCGCGCCCGGACCGGACGGTGTGGGCGATCGACGGCGACGGCTGTTTCCAGATGACCAACCAGGAGCTCGTCACCTGTGCGCTGGAAGGTATCCCGATCAAGGTTGCCGTGATCAACAACCAGTCGCTGGGCATGGTCCGGCAGTGGCAGACGCTGTTCTACGACCAGCGGTACTCCAACACCGACCTGCACTCGGCCCGGATCCCGGACTTCGCCAAGCTGGCCGAGGCGATGGGCGGTGTCGGGCTGCGCTGCGCGGACAAGGACTCCGTCGACGCCACCATCGAAAAGGCGATGGCGGTCACCGACGCGCCGGTCGTCGTGGACTTCGTCGTGCACCGCGACGCGATGGTGTGGCCGATGGTCGCCGCCGGCGTCAGCAACGACGAGATCCAGATCGCCCGTGACATGGCCCCGTCCTGGGACAGCGAGGAGCTCTGACATGTCGAAACACACTTTGAGCATCCTGGTCGAGAACAAGCACGGCGTGCTGGCCCGGGTGGCCGCGCTGATCTCCCGCCGGGGCTTCAACATCGACTCGCTCGCGGTCGGTCCGACCGAGCACCCCGAGGTGTCCCGGATGACGATCGCGGTGAGCGTCGACGACCAGCCGCTGGAGCAGATCACCAAGCAACTCAACAAGCTCGTGAACGTGATCAAGATCGTCGAGCTCGAGCCGAGCCAGACCGTGCAGCGCGAGCTGCTGCTGGTCAAGGTCAAGGCGGACACCCTGACCCGCGGACAGGTCCTGGAGACCGTCCAGCTGTTCCGTGCCAAGGTGGTGGACGTGGCACCGGACGCGATCACGATCGAGGCGACCGGTAACCCCGAGAAGCTCGAGGCCATGCTCCGGGTGCTGGAACCCTTCGGCGTCCGCGAGCTGGTGCAGTCCGGCATGGTGGCGATCGGCCGCGGCGGTCGCTCCATCTCCGACCGCACGCTGCGTCCGGTCCCGGTACCGCCGCCGCACGTGCAGTCCGGACCGCCGAACGTCCAGGCGCGACCCGCCGAGCGTCCGCACCCGGTACCGGCGCCGCCGCCGGGCCGTTCCGCCGCCGTACCGAATCACAACTAAGGAGAAGTGCCCGAAGTGGCTGCTGAAATGTTCTACGACGACAACGCCGACCTGTCGGTGATCCAGGGCCGGCACGTGGCCGTGCTCGGCTACGGCTCCCAGGGCCACGCCCACGCGCTGTCCCTGCGCGACTCCGGCGTCGACGTCCGCGTCGGCCTGCCCGAGGGTTCGAAGAGCCGCGCCAAGGCCGAGGCCCAGGGCCTGCGGGTCGTCACGCCGGCCGAGGCCTGCGAGGAGGCCGACGTGATCGTCGTCCTCGCGCCGGACCCGGCCCAGCGCAAGCTCTACACCGAGGCCATCGAGCCGAACCTGGTCGACGGCGACGCGCTGGTCTTCGGGCACGGCTTCAACATCCGGTTCGGCTACATCAAGCCGCCGGCCGGTGTCGACGTGTTCATGGTCGCCCCGAAGGGCCCGGGGCACCTGGTCCGTCGCGAGTACTCCGAGGGACGCGGCGTACCGGTCCTGGTCGCGGTCGAGCAGGACGCCACCGGCAAGGCCTGGGACCTCGCGCTGTCCTACGCGAAGGGCATCGGCGGCCTGCGCGCCGGCGGTATCAAGACCACCTTCACCGAGGAGACCGAGACCGACCTGTTCGGTGAGCAGGCCGTCCTCTGCGGTGGTGTGTCGGCGCTGATCCAGAACGGGTTCGAGGTGCTGACCGAGGCCGGCTACCAGCCCGAGGTCGCGTACTTCGAGTGCCTGCACGAGCTGAAGCTGATCGTCGACCTGATCTACGAAGGCGGTATCGCCAAGCAGCGCTGGTCGGTCTCCGACACCGCCGAGTACGGCGACTACGTGTCCGGCCCGCGGATCATCGACGCGTCGGTGAAGGCCCGGATGAAGGAGGTCCTCGGCGAGATCCAGGACGGTACCTTCGCGAACCGGTTCATCACCGACCAGGACGCCGGCGCGCCGGAGTTCAAGGCGTTCCGCGAGCAGAGCGAGCAGCACCCGATCGAGGCGGTCGGCAAGGAGCTGCGCGGCCTGATGGCGTGGGTCAAGTCGCACGACGAGGACTACGTCGAGGGCACCGCGGCCCGCTGATCCGCGGAAACCCCGAGTACGGCTGGGGCCCGGACCATCCAGGTGGGTGGTCCGGGCCCTTCGTTTGACACAATATGTGACGGATCTGGTCTTGCAGGGTGATCTCTGGGGGAGGTGAGCGGTGGAGGACGGCAGGAAGCCGCTGCCCCGGCCGCCGCGGCGGATCCCGGCGAACGCCGGTTCGCTGACCCAGATGGAGCCGCCGGTCCGGCCCGTGCATCCGGCTGCGCCGCACCCGGCTGCGCCGCAGCCGCGGCGGCCGTGGATCTTCGGCCGGATCCTGGCCGGGCTCCTGGTCCTACTGGTGATCGTCGCGGGCGGTGCCGCAGCGGGGTGGTACTTCCGGGAGCAGACGCTGCGGATCGACGCCGCCGAGGTCCAGAAGACGGTCGGCCCGGCCGTCGTCCGGGTGCTCGCGACGACCTGTTCGGGGACCGGCGAGGCGTCCGGTGTGCTGATCGAGAACGGGCGCGTGCTGACCGCGGCGTCGGCGGTCGAGCGGCCGCAGTCGATCGTGGTCGTGGCGCCGGACGGCCGGATGCGCCGCGCGAACCTGCTCGGGACGAGTGCGGACGGGGTCGCGGTGCTGCAGTCCATCGGGTTCAACGAGACGCCCGTCCAGCTGCCGTCGACGGATCCCGATCCGAAGGCCGAGCGCGCCCTGATCGGCTACACGGCCGCGGGGAAGCAGGTCGTCAATGCGATCGGCTCCGCGGAGGACCCCGAAGCGCTGAGCCAGTTCATGAACGCGGCCAAGCTGGGCGGCCCGGTCCTGGACAAGACCGGCGCGCTGGTCGGCCTGGTCACGGGCGACACCGTCCAGGCCGCGACCGTCGTACCGCTCGCCAATCTCCGTGGCTACTCGGCTCAGGCGCCGACTGGCATCACCGTCGCCGCCGCAGCGGAATGCGCCGAGCCCAAGGGGCCGCAGCCCGCGGTCGCGCCGCAGTTGCAGGTTGCCCGTACGCCGCTCGCGCTCGAGGCGCAGGCGCTGCTCGGGAAGTACCTGACGCTGGAGAACAAGCACGACTTCGGGGCCTTGCAGGAGCTGTACTCGAAGAAGCTTGCCAAGACGATGACCGTGGCCCGGGACCGCCAGGGCCACCGGACGTCGTACTTCTTCAACGCGAAACTCACCGACCTCGCCCCCGACGGATCGTACGCGCGGATGTCGTCGAACGTGCTGTTCTCGCCTACCGCCCAAGGCGCGAACGGCGGCAGCTGCAACCGCCTGGACGCCCGCTACGACCTGATCCGCGAAGCCGGCAAGCTCGTCATCGACGGCGCCACCTACGTCCGCCAGCCGGTCGCCTGCGACACAGACTGACAAGCCCGGCCGCGAGCGCTCCGGCTGTGAGCTCCGTCTGGCAGCTCCGGCTGACACGCCGAGTGACCGGGATCTGGGTCCCGGGAGCACGGCGTGCGACGGACGGGGTACCATCGAGTCAGCGGGCACAGCGCGGTGCTCTGTTGTCGATGAGCCCCCAACCGCTTCTGCAGGAGATTCCTCCATGACTGACGTAACCCGGCCGGTCGTCCTGATCGCCGAAGAGCTGAGCCCGGCCACCGTCGAGGCGCTCGGACCCGACTTCGAGATCCGGCACGCCAACGGCGCCGACCGCGCCGAGCTGCTCCCGGCGATCGCCGACGTCGACGCGATCCTGATCCGCAGCGCCACCAAGGTCGACGCGGAGGCGCTGGCCGCCGCGAAGAAGCTCAAGGTCGTCGCCCGCGCCGGCGTCGGTCTGGACAACGTGGACGTGAAGGCCGCCACCCAGGCCGGGGTGATGGTCGTGAACGCGCCGACCTCCAACATCGTCAGCGCCGCGGAGCTCGCGGTCGCGCTGCTGCTCGCCACCGCGCGCCGCGTCCCGGCCGCGAACGAGTCGCTGAAGAAGGGCGAGTGGAAGCGGAGCAAGTTCTCCGGCGTCGAGCTGTTCGAGAAGACCGTCGGCATCGTCGGCCTGGGCAAGATCGGCGTCCTGGTCGCCCAGCGGCTGGCCGCCTTCGGCATGAACGTGATCGCCTACGACCCGTACGTGCAGGCCGGCCGGGCCGCGCAGATGGGCGTCCGGCTCGCGACCCTGGACGAGCTGCTCGCGACCAGCGACTTCATCTCGGTGCACCTGCCGAAGACCCCGGAGACCATCGGCCTGATCGGCGACGAGCAGCTGCACAAGGTCAAGCCCGAGGTCATCATCGTGAACGCGGCCCGCGGCGGCATCGTCGACGAGCAGGCGCTGTACAGCGCGCTCAAGGAGGGTCGCGTGGCGGGCGCCGGCCTGGACGTGTTCGCGACCGAGCCGTGCACCGACTCGCCGCTGTTCGAGTTCGAGAACGTGGTCGTCACGCCGCACCTCGGCGCGTCCACCGACGAGGCGCAGGAGAAGGCCGGGATCGCGGTCGCGAAGTCGGTCCGGCTGGCGCTGTCGGGTGAGCTGGTCCCGGATGCGGTCAACGTCCAGGGCGGCGTGATCGCCGAGGACGTCCGCCCGGGCATCGGGCTGACCGAGAAGCTGGGCCGGATCTTCACCGCGCTGGCCGGCGGCGTCGCGCAGCAGCTCGACGTCGAGGTCCGCGGCGAGATCACGCAGTACGACGTGAAGGTGCTCGAGCTCGCCGCGCTCAAGGGCGTGTTCGCCGATGTCGTCGAGGACAACGTCTCGTACGTGAACGCGCCGCTGCTGGCGGCCGAGCGGGGCCTCGAGGTCCGGCTGGTGACCGACCACGACAGCCCCGAGCACCGCAACCTGATCACGCTCCGCGGCACGCTCGCCGACGGCACCCAGGTGTCGGTGTCGGGCACGCTGGTCGGCGTCCGGCAGTCGGAGCGGCTGGTCGAGATCGACGGGTTCGACGTCGAGATCGAGCTCGCCGCGCACCTGGCGTTCCTCACCTACGAGGACCGTCCGGGCATCGTCGGCCAGGTCGGCCGGATCCTCGGTGACGCCGACGTGAACATCGCCGGCATGCAGGTCAGCCGGGATCGCAAGGGCGGCAAGGCGCTGGTCGCGCTGTCGGTCGACTCGAAGATCGAGCCGGGGGTGCTGGACGACATCAGCGCCGCGGTGCAGGCCGACACGGCCCGCACGGTGGACCTCGAGGTCTGACTCAGCCGAACGACTGATTTACTGGAGGCGGTCAGCCGCCCGCAGGCGCATGGCGGCTGACAAGGGCCCGGGCTCCATAGCCCGGGCCCGCCTTCGTTTCCGGACGCCTTATCGGCGGGTGGCCAGCAGTACGGCGGCGTCCGGGGCGACCATCACCTCGACCGTGGTGAAGCGCTGGTCCATCAGCCACTCCTGGCGCAGCGTGTCGACGCGCCCCTCGTACATCGGCGGCCAGACCGGGGACGGGGTGAAGTCGTCGAGGACGACGTAACCGCCGGGCTCGACGACGTCCGCGATCACGTCGCGGGCGGACAGCTTCGCCTCGCGGGCGTCCACGAACAGCAGCGCGAACGGGCCGCGCTCGATCAGCGCCGTCCAGTCGGCGGAGACGACCTCGATCCGCTCGTCGGCGGCGAACAGTTCGGCCACCGCCTGCGCCAGTTGCGGGTCGCTCTCCGCGGTGACGATCGACGTGTCCTCCCGGGCGCCGCTGCGCAACCACGCCGAGCCGACGCCGCAGCCGGTCCCGAGTTCACCGAGCAGACCGGTCTTCGAGGCCGCGAGCGTGGCGAGCAGCCGGCCGGTCTCGTTCCGCGTGGAGCTGACGAATCCGCGCCGGCCGGACAGGCTGAGGGCCGCCGAGACGAGCGGCGGCAGTTCTGGAGGAGCACTCACCGGGTGAGAGTCGCACAGGTGCGGTCCAGGCACCCCACCGGGATCTCAGATCGTGGGACACCCTGCCCGCATAGTGGAGGAATAGTCGGATGTGCGAGTAAATTCGTCGTCGTCCTGCCGCCCACGACATTCTTGGGAGGAGCAGCATGTACGAGATGTATCCGGCCAACTGGCCCGCGATCGACGCGCGCGAGCGCAAGGCGACCCGGCGTCGCCGCGCGCCTCGCCCGGCGAGCGACGAGGTCAAGGCCGTCCAAGAGGCCATGAACCGCCGCGACAACGGGGGAGAACCCAAGAAGTGAGCGAGAACAAGAACTTCACGCTGGCCGTCGTTCCGGGGGACGGGATCGGACCCGAGGTCACCGCCGAGGCGCTCAAGGTCCTCGACGCGGTAGCGGCGCAGCACGGCGTGACGTTCGAGCGGACCGAGTACGACCTGGGCGCCAAGCGCTGGCACGCCACCGGGGAGACCCTGCCGGACGCCGAGCTCGAGGAGATTCGCAAGCACGACGCGATCCTGCTCGGCGCGGTCGGCGACCCGAGTGTGCCGTCCGGCGTCCTCGAGCGCGGTCTGCTGCTCAAGCTCCGGTTCACCCTGGACCACTACGTGAACCTGCGGCCGTCGAAGATCTACCCCTCGGTCGGCTCCCCGCTGGCGAACCCGGGCGCGGTCGACTTCGTCGTCGTCCGGGAGGGCACCGAGGGCCCGTACGTCGGCAACGGCGGCGCGCTGCGCGTCGGTACGCCGGCCGAGATCGCCACCGAGGTGTCGGTGAACACCGCGTACGGCGTCGAGCGGGTCGTCCGTGACGCCTTCGCCCGCGCGCAGGCCCGGCCGCGCAAGAAGCTCACGCTCGTGCACAAGAACAACGTGCTCGTGCACGCCGGTCACCTGTGGAAGCGGACCGTCGACCGCGTCGCCGAGGAGTTCCCGGAGATTTCGGTGGACTACCTGCACGTCGACGCCGCGACGATCTTCCTGGTCACCGACCCGGCCCGGTTCGACGTGATCGTCACCGACAACCTGTTCGGCGACATCATCACCGACCTGGCGGCCGCGATCAGCGGCGGGATCGGGCTGGCCGCGAGCGGCAACATCAACCCGGACCGGACCGCGCCGAGCATGTTCGAGCCGGTGCACGGCTCCGCGCCGGACATCGCCGGTCAGCAGAAGGCCGACCCGACGGCGGCGATTCTGTCCGCGGCGCTGCTGCTCGACCACCTCGGCCTGACCGAGGCGGCCCGCGCGATCGAGGCGGCCGTCGAGGCCGACATCGAGGAGCGCACCGGCGCTGCCCGCAGCACCGCCGAGATCGGCGACGCGATCGCCAAGCGCGCGGCGGGCTGACCGATGACCACCTGTGAGGCTCCCGCTGTGTCCGGGGGCCTTGCTCGCCCGACCAGTGTGTCGAGAGGTACGGTGCGGTCATGCGTGAGCGTAGCGAACGCACAATGAACACTGCCGCCCACGGCGCTCAGGCCGGGGCCGAGCGAAGCGAGGTGTCGGCATGAGCGCCGATCTGGAATTCACCGTTGAGCCAACCACCCAAGCGGCCAGCGACGACCAGCGCGCCCAGATCCTGGCGAACCCAGGATTCGGGCAGTACTTCACCGACCACATGGCCATCGCCACCTGGACGGCCGGGAAGGGCTGGCACGACGCCCGCATCACCGCGTTCGGACCACTGGAGCTGTCGCCCGCGACCGCCGTGTTCCACTACGCGCAGACGATCTTCGAGGGGATGAAGGCCTACCGGCACCCCGACGACTCGATCCACCTGTTCCGCCCCGAGGCCAACGCGGCCCGGTTCCAGCGCTCCGCGCGGCGGCTCGCGCTGCCGGAGCTGCCGACCGAGGCCTTCCTCGACTCGCTGCACAAGCTGGTCGAGCTCGACAAGGACTGGGTGCCGGGCGGTGGCGAGACCTCGCTGTACCTGCGGCCGTTCATGTTCGGCTCGGACCCGTTCCTCGGCGTCCGCCCGTCGGCCCAGGTGACGTACTGCGTGATCGCCTCGCCGGCCGGGTCGTACTTCGCGAACGGCGTGCAGCCGGTGCGGATCTGGCTGAGCGAGGAGTACACCCGCGCGGCCCCCGGCGGTACCGGCGCGGCGAAGACCGGCGGCAACTACGCCTCCTCGCTGCTCGCCCAGGCCGAGGCGATCGAGAACGGCTGCGACCAGGTCGCGTTCCTGGACGCGGTCGAGAAGAAATGGGTCGAGGAACTCGGCGGGATGAACCTGTACTTCGTTCTCGACGACAACTCGGTCGTCACGCCGGAGCTGTCCGGCACGATCCTCGAAGGCGTCACCCGGGACTCGATCCTGAAGCTGGTCACCGATCTCGGGTACCACGTCGCCGAGCGCAAGATCTCGATCGACGAGTGGCGCGAGGGCGCGGCGTCCGGCAAGGTCCGCGAGGTGTTCGCCTGCGGCACGGCCGCGGTGGTCACCCCGGTCGCCTCGCTGAAGTGGAAGGACGGCGAGATCCAGATCGGCGACGGCAACGGCGGCCCGGTCACCGCGGCCGTCCGCACCGCGCTGCTCGACGTGCAGTACGGCCGCACCCCTGACACCCACAACTGGATGACTCGCATCGTCTGACGCAGCCTTTTCGCAGCGGCCCGGCGGATAATTCGCCGGGCCGCTGTTATTTGCCGCGGGTGATGAACCAGCCGATGGTGTTGACCACGGCCAGGACCAGCCAGAGTCCGATCGCCAGCACCGGCGCTCCGGTCCACCAGACCTCGTCGTAGCTCTCCGACTCCGGCTTCAGCAGCACGATCACGATCGAGACCGCGAGTCCGGCGTACGCACATACGAAGGCGGCGAGCTTCGTCGGTGTCGCGAGGGCGACCAGCGCGAGGACGAGGTACGCAATGAACAGCAGGTTCGCCGCACTGCCGAGGATGTCCGCGTGCCGGACCATCCCGAAGCCCGTGAAGAGCTGCAAGTTGCTGCGCCCGTACTCCCGGACCAGCCAGGTCGGCACCAGCGTGATCAGCAATGCGAGCGCGGTGGTGTAGCCGAGCAACTGGAACCGCAACTGGTTGACCGGGTCCCGGTGGGAGCGCGGTGGCAGCGGTGCCTTGAGTACGTCGAGGTTTGCGTCGTCCGGCTCACTCACGATCGGTCCTAGGTTCTCCGGGGCTGTTTCAAACGATCTTTTCAGGATGCGGTGTCAGCCTTGCGGGCCGCCCCGGCCCGGGCGGCTCGCAGGGCGATGATCGAGACGACGGTCCCGATGCACCAGAGGCCGAGGGCAACGATCGGGGCGCCGGTCCAGTCGGTGTGGACCCGGAAGGTGCCGCTCGGCCGATGCGCGAGGACGATGACGGTCGCGACGAAGCCGGTCGCACCCATCAGAACCGGCGCGCCCTTCTCGGGTCGGGTCAGCAGAAATCCGAGCGCCAGCACGATGTACATCAGGAACAGAAAGGTGCCCAGTTCGCGCAGCGGCGTCTTGCCCTCCGGGCTGAGCCCCAGCAGGCCGATTCCGCTGAAGAGGCTGAGATCGTCGCGGAACTCCCGGGTGAGCCAGGTCGGCGCCAGCGTGGCCAGCAGGGCGATGCCGACGGCAAAGTTCATCAGCCGGTAGTGCTGCGGGCCGAGCTCGCCGGCCGGAGCGTGGCTCACGGGGTGTTCCCTTCTCGAGGCATCGGGTTGACGGGCGGATGCACAGGCGAATTCCCACGCGCCTTGCCGGGCGGATTCACAGCATCTTTTCAGGTCTGCGGGTCGGACATCCGGTCGGTCTTTGTCGCAGGCGTTCGATAGGGTCTGGCGGCATGGGTGCGTTTCCGGGTGAGGTCGAGGAGTACTACGCGGAGCTCGCGGAGCGACGGGAGTGGCCGGCGGAGACCGTCGCCGCGATCCGGTCGACCGTCGAGCTGATCCGGGACCTGGACCGCGGGACGGCGTCGCGGACCTACGGCGCGGCGGTCGACGACTACGGCACCGACTGGCTCTACGAGGCGGTCTGGCATGAGCGCGAGTGGGTGGTCGTCCGCCAGCTCGGCGTCGGCGAGGACGGCGACGTCAAGCGGTACTGGTGGCAGCGCATCGAGGACGACGACGGCATGCTCACCGACCAGCCGCTCGACCGCGAGAGCTGGGGGCTGCGCCCGCTGACCCGCGAGGACTTCTACACCGCGTGGGACGACCCCGGCTGGTCGCTCACCGCCTGAAGCACCCCACCGACGTCAACGGCCGACGTCAACGGCCGACGTCAACGGCCGACGTCAAACGGTCGACGTCGAACGGTCGGCGTCGAACGGCCGGCATCAACGGTCGACGTCGAGGGCCGGCCGCCCGCGGGCCTGGTGGCGCGCACGGCCAATAGCCGGGGATAACCCCTCGTGTTGGGGGGAGTCGTCGTTATACCAACGAACAACCCCGGCGGCAGGGATATCCGCGCCAGTTGGGGTTCTCTGCTCGTGTACCGACGGAGAACCCCCAACACGCGGGCTTATCCGCCTCTTGTGACCGATCCGTGGGGGCCCGGGTGACCGAGTCGCCGCCCACGCTGTACCGCGCTGTGCCGCGCTGTGCCGCGCTGTGCCGCGCTGGACGCCGCGCGCGTTCCCGCACGGTGGGTTCACCCACGGTGTTGTGGGTTCCTGACCCGTGTGAAGGGTACGGAACCCACAAC